>CAZRXT010000263.1:1382-3841 GCA_964604035.1 uncultured Prolixibacteraceae bacterium
TAAGGATCGGAAAAGTCGATCTGCTTTTCCCGCTCTTCGGTAATCATCATCGAAGCTGTGATCATGTCGATTTTGTTGGTCGAAATCGATGCGATCAGACTTCCAAATGGCATGTCAATCGGAACAAATTTCTTTCCAAGGCTGGCAGCAAACCGTTTGGCTATCTCAAGGTCGAAACCCACATACTCGCCATTTTTGATCAAGGTTGTTGGCATACCAAGGTCGCCCACAACCCCAACCTTAAGTTCGCCATTGTTGTTTGCACTTTTGATTTCGGGCATTTCATCAATCCCTTTTTCAATCCAGCGACTGTATATATCGTCGTAAACGCCATTTGCTTTAATCTCTTTCAGAAAGGCATTAAATTGTTCCCGAAGGTTGTCGTTTGAATCGTTGAACCCAGCGGCAATGTCGGCAAAGAAGAGGTTCTTGACCAATATGCCAAAATTGGGGTAAGCCTTAAACACTTCGGGAAGCGAGGCATCATCGTTGAACGCCACGTCAATTTTTCCAACATTGAGAGCCGTTAACATATCGGGGGCATTTTGATATTGCGAGATGGTGGCTTTCGTGTAGTTTTTGGTGGCATAGCTATCGTGAATTGAGCCCATGAGTACCCCAATCTTCTTCCCTGCAATATCGTCGATCGACTTCATTTTTGCAGAAGAAGGAATTGCCTCCGCCTGTATCGTGTTGCTTTTTACAATTACAGCTATACCACTGGGGTAGTAACTTTCGGAGAAGAGCACTTTCTTTGCCCGCTCTTCGGTAATTGAAATTCCGGCACCAATCATATCAACTTTCCCAGCAATGAGAGCGGGTAGCATGGCACCAAATTCCATGTCAACAATTTCGATCTGTTTGCCCAGTTTTTGAGCCACATAAGAGGCAAACTCAATGTCGAACCCCACCACTTTCCTATTGCCATCGACAAACGACATAGGCTCGGTTACGGCCGCAGTTCCAAAGCGGAAAACTCCATTTGTTCCATCGAGCTTAATATCGGGCATTGGGGACGGACTTCCCTTTTCAGGAAACCAACGTTTCATCATGTCGTTGTATGTTCCGTTGGCTTTCAGCTCGGCAAGCACACCATCTACAACCGTTTTTAGCTCGAAGTCCTCAATCTGTACTGCAAAACCATATTTGTCGTCGAGAATTAACTCGTCGAGCACAGCCATGCCATCGTTCTTTGCTGCAATGTTCTTCAGTATTGGTTTGTCGTAAACGGCGCCATCGGCTTTCCCTTCCTTAACGGCAAGAGCACAGTCGAGCACCGAATTAAAATACTTGATCTTCGCATCGGGGAACTTGTCCAACACAAACTGATCAGCAACAGTTCCGGTTGGTACGGCAAAGGTTTTCCCCCCTTCGAGATCTTTAAGATTGGAGATTGTAGTTGTTTGTCGGGTACAAGCTGCCAACAGCAGAATTAATCCGAAAACAACAAATTGCAGAAAGTTTCTCATAAATACCTGATTAAAATGAAAACGGGTACGCATTTTAAAGAATGACTCTTATTTCCCAAATTTATCGTATTCGCACAATTATTTCAATGCCAAACTCAGAAATAATAAAGAAACAAATTTTAAATATGGAAAGTCTTTGGTGGGTATAAACAAAAAAAGCTGATCAAAATTGATCAGCTTTTTTTAAGCTCCTCAGGTAGGACTTGAACCTACGACCTACGGATTAACAGTCCGCCGCTCTAACCAACTGAGCTACTAAGGAGTATTTTTATTTGAACGTTGCCCTTCTGGAAGAGCGATGCAAAAGTAAAAAAGATTTTTATTCTGCAAAAGAATTTTTTAAAAAAATTTCATTCTCTTTTTTTCTTTCTGCAACGCCTGATTTTACTGCATTTTCTGAATCTTTTATATCTCTATAAAATTCAATTATTTGATCATGTCAAAACCACAGAATGGAACCAGCACCTCGGGAATTTTTATTCCTTCGGGGGTTTGATTATTTTCCAAAATAGCGGCAACAATACGTGGCAATGCCAATGCGCTACCATTTAAAGTGTGCACCAACTCGGGTTTCTTCATGTCTTTTCCTTTGTACCGGCATTTTAAACGGTTTGCCTGGAAGGTTTCGAAATTTGACACCGAACTCACCTCCAACCAACGTTCTTGAGCAGCTGAATAAACTTCAAAATCGTAAGTCATTGCTGACGTAAAACTCATATCGCCACCGCACAAACGGATAATACGGTATGGCAAGCCTAGTTTCTTTACCAAATTCTCGACATGAGCAACCATTTCGTCCAAGATTTCGTAGGAATTATCGGGGTGTGCAATCTCAACAATTTCAACCTTATCGAACTGATGCAAGCGGTTTAATCCACGAACATCGGCACCCCAAGAACCGGCTTCGCGCCTGAAACATGGCGTGTATGCTGTATTTTTTATCGGCAACTCAGACTCATCAACAATTACATCGCGATAAATATTAGTAAC
>CAZRXT010000264.1:0-3834 GCA_964604035.1 uncultured Prolixibacteraceae bacterium
TCGAAACCTTTTTCGGGCGAAATGTGCTTCACGCATGAGTCGGGCATACATACTCGTAGTTTGATGGTCGATCCGTTGGCCTATCAACCTTTCCATCCCGAAGAAATAGGAAGGGAAATGAAATTTATCTTCGGAAAACATTCGGGCAGCGCGGCCATAAAAGTATTGCTCGATGAAAAGAAACTTTTCTGTACAAATCAGATGTTGGAAATCGTTATGGCTCAGATTAAAATCAGCAGTGATGGATATTCAGCCTCAGACATTGTGGAGCTATACCATGAGCTTTTTTCTCATTGTATCGATCCGTGTAGCCTGTTTTGTACCGAAAACGATTGGATTGCGTTGAATTAATAAGAAAAACTATGGATTGGGGAAAAGAGTTAGTTAAAGCCCGTTTGTATGCAAAAGCAGTAGACGGAATGTTGAAAAATCGCAAGTTCGATAACGAGACATTGTATCATATAATTTGTTTGTCTATCGAAGGATATACTTTAGCATTAGCGTACATGATGAACTATATCCCAACACACTCGGGCTTATCATTTGTTGTTCGCGAATTGGGGAAAAAGATGAACCTCCCATCTCACTTTGTTGATGAATCGAGGTTTCTAAACAGTTTCATGACCTACTGTTCGCTCGATTTTGAGGAACCAAAGAAAGTATCAGAACCCGATTTAACCAGGATGGTATCTTTTTTAACAGATATCAAATTGTTTACTGAGGAAAAAGCGAAAAACTCTCAGTTAGTATAAGAAGCTTAGAATGTGTTGAACTCTTGAGATTGTTTATTTTACAATCCCCGAAAAACCCATAAATGCCATTGCTAATATTCCTGCAGTAATTAGTGCAATAGGAATACCTTGAAGCATTTTTGGTGTTTTTTGAAGGTCAAGTTGTTCTCTTAGCCCTGCAAATATTATCAGTGCCAGGCCAAATCCCAACGCGTTTGATGCCGCATAAACAACCCCTTGAATAAGGTTGAATTCTTTTTGAACAACAAGAATAGCCACCCCTAGTATTACGCAATTTGTTGTTATCAGTGGAAGGTAAACTCCTAACGCCTGATAAAGTGCCGGACTAACTTTCTTCAATACAATTTCGACTAACTGAACTAAGGCTGCAATTACAAGAATAAAAGCAATGGTTTGCAAGTACCCAATATTCAGTGGGTTTAAAACATAGTGTTGTATCAGGTAGGTTGTCATTGTAGCCAAAACTATTACAAATGTTACGGCTCCGGTCATGCCAATAGCTGTTCCTATCTTTTTTGAAACGCCTAGAAATGGGCAAATTCCGAGGAATTGTGTCAAAACAATGTTGTTGACAATGATTGCTGATATGATGATCAAAATGTATTCCATATTCTTTCCTATTTTGAATAACAGATAACCTGGGGTTAAGCTTTCTTCTTGTTGATTTTATTCACTATTGCAATAATATAGCCCAGAGCAATGAAAGCTCCCGGTGCCAAAACAAAAGCAAGCATTCCATATTGTTCAGGGTACACAGCAATGGTGAAGATCTTCCCTGTCCCTAATAGTTCGCGAACGCTTCCAAGTATAGACAAAGCCATTGCAAAGCCTAGGCCCATTCCCAATCCGTCGATTGCCGAAGAGAAGATATTGTTTTTAGATGCAAAAGCTTCAGCCCGGCCAAGAACAATGCAGTTAACAACAATAAGAGGGATGAACAACCCCAGACTTTTATACAGCTCTGGAACAAAAGCTTGCATAACCATCTGAAGAATGGTTACAAATGCGGCAATTACCACAACATAAGCAGGAATCCTCACTTTATCGGGTACAATATTTTTGATTGATGAAATGGCCATATTCGACATTATCAAAACAAACGTTGTTGCAAGCCCCATGCTCAATCCGTTGAGTGCCGAACTTGTGGTTCCAAGTGTTGGACAAGTGCCAAGCAAGAGAACTAAAATTGGGTTCTCTTTCAAAAGACCTTTTGTAAAATTTTTCCACTGGTTCATAGTTATTCTCCTTCGTGTTTAGTGGCAGATGTTACTCCGTCGAATTGATCGTTCAATACCGAATAAGCCCTGTTTATTGATTCAAGAAAAGCCCTTGATGTGATGGTTGCCGCAGTAATGGCATCGACCTGCCCTCCATCTTTCGAGACTTTAAGTTGCCCCTCTTTAAGCGATCGGCCAATTACGTTTTGTTTCGCTTTCGATTCGTTGCTGAACCATTCGCCCATTTTTGAGCCAAGTCCGGGTGTTTCGGCATGTTTTAATACCTGATATCCCGATATGTTTCCTTCTTTGTCGAAGCCAACCATTATTTCGACGTAGCCACTAAAGCCACTGTATGAATATGTTTTTACGGCATTGGCAATTACTTCGCCCGAAGCATTGAGTGCAGGGAACACTTCAACACAATCTGCGCCGTCTTTTGGCATTGCCTGGTATTCTTTTCCCAGTTTGTCGAATTTTGGAAGTACAGCAGCTATTGCTTCCGATTTTTGTTTGATTTCGGCTTTCTCTATTGCCGGTTTAGTCGCGCTGTTGACCAAGCCAAGTGCTGCCGATGCAACAAAAGTTATTCCCAGAAGGGACAAAACCATGTTTTTAAATGATGATTCTAGTTTTGCCATTACTGTTTTCCTCCAAAAAGTTTAGGTTTAACAAATTTGTTGATCAACGGGGTAAATGCGTTCATTATCAATATGGCAAATGAAATACCTTCGGGATAAGCGCCCCATACTCTGATGCAAACGGTTATAACTCCAATTCCAACGCCAAAAATAAGTTGTCCCCATTTCGACATTGGCGATGTTACCATATCGGTTGCCATAAAAATAGCCCCCAACATTACACCTCCTGTTAGTATATGATAAACCGGGTTAATGTTTTGATCGGGATTTACAAGCCAAAGTATTCCGGTGAAGATGAATATTGAACCAATAACCGAAACTGGTATATGCCACGAGATTACCTTTTTGAACAACATGAATATGAACCCTATTAATAAGAGTACTACCGATATTTCACCCAACGATCCGCCAATGTTTCCAATAAACAGATCGCTGTAGGTTGGTAATTCCTTCATTATATCGCTAACCGGGGTGCCGGATTTTAAACCTGCTTTGATCAATGCCAGTGGGGTAGCGCCAGTTGTTGCATCTACCGCGTTGTTGTTGATTGGCCATGTGGTCATTTGAACTGGGAAAGATATCAGCAGGAATACACGGCCTACCAATGCTGGGTTGAATGGGTTATTGCCCAATCCTCCAAACGACATTTTTGCTACCCCAATTGCAATAAGCGCGCCTATAATAACAATCCACAATGGCAACGAAGCAGGGAGGTTCATTGCTAAAAGTATTCCTGTTAGTACAGCCGATCCGTCGCTTACTGATGGGTTGACTTTCAGTAAATATTTCTTTATCAGCCATTCAAAACCAACACAGGCAATTACCGAAACAAGTGTTGTGAGTACCGCCGGTAACCCAAAAACGAAGAACGACCAAATCAAGGCCGGGATCAGGGCAATAATAACGCTTTGCATTATTTTGCTTACCGAACTTTCCTGATGTATATGCGGCGAAGGCGATATGGTTAGTATTTTGCTCATTTCTTATATTTTATCTCAAATAATGATGATCGTTTTCTGTTTATTTTCTGTTTCTGATGATTGCTCCTACTGTCGATTTGCCCAATCGTAAATAATCTAAAATTGGCCGGTTTGCAGGGCAAGTGTATGTGCATGAACCACACTCGATGCAATCCATTATGTGCAGAGACTCCATGTCGTCCCATCGTTTATTTTCGGCAAGGGGCATTAAAAGGTATGGTTCTAAACCCATTGGACAAGCTTC
>CAZRXT010000265.1:0-3817 GCA_964604035.1 uncultured Prolixibacteraceae bacterium
GCATCAATAACCATCGGCGTTTTCGACACTTTAATCAGTTCGAAAAAAGCCTGTTGAGTGTCATCTGCCTGTCCAATTGCGGGGCCTATTCCAATTGCTGAAAAAGCACGGAGGTTTATTGCTCCGGTGAAAATAGTATCTGATTCGTCGATGCTTACCATAGCTTCGGGAATTACAGTTTGAAGAACAGAAACGCCTTTAGCAGGAACATGAGTGGTAAGAAGCCCCACCCCACTTCGCAAACACGATTTCGAAGATAACACTGCCGCCCCCATCTTTCCATACGCCCCAGATATTAAAAGAGCATGGCCAAAAGTTCCTTTATGCGAAAACTTCCCACGAGGTTGAATAATTTCCTTAATGAAATCTTCATCGAGCATAAAATAAGGCGTAGCTACATTTTTAATAGCTTTGGGGTGAAGTCCAATATCGAGCACTTGCCAGTCGCCCACATATTTTTCATTCTCTGGAAAAAGAAAACTCAACTTTGGGAACTGAAATGTGAAGGTTCTGTCGGCTCTAATAATATTTTCAGAAACCACAGATCCATTATCTTCGCCCATCAGTCCAGATGGAACATCAATAGCAAAAACCAATGCGCCAGAATTATTAATACTTTTAACAAGAGAGGCAGCCAACCCTTCAAGCGGGCGGTTCAACCCATTACCAAAAAGAGCATCAATTACAAGAATATCATCGTTCAAAATAGGAAAATCTGCTTCATCTTTGATGAAATTAATTTGCGATTTAGCCTGAGATTTTAATCGTTCGAGATTAATTGCCGGCGAACCATTCAACCCTTTTCCTTGGTCGAGGATAAAAACATTGAGAGAGAATCGGGTCTCTAAACTAGCCAGCATGCGAGCAACGGCAAGGCCATCGCCACCATTGTTGCCTGTGCCACAAAAAACAAATACATCGCCATGAAAAGCGGTTTGACCTACAATACAATCAGCTATTGCTCTTGAAGCTCTCTCCATCAAATCAATATTAGAAATTGGCTCATGCAAAATTGTATATCGATCTATTTCTGAAATTAAAGAAGTTGGGAAAATCTTCATGCGTACAAGTTTCATTCAATAAATAGTTTCTATTCTTAATTGAAAGCAAGAAAAACATTGAACATCTCGCTTTGCAATCAAAATTACAAAGAAATAGAACCACATTCTGTTGCTCCAAATTAAAAGTTCAAAAAACGAAAAAATGACAGATTCCGCAGAACCCAAAAGGGTGAGTTATGACAGCTTTTCTTGATCAAAAAAATATACTTTTGCAATCATCGCACAACGAAACTTATTAAAACAATTATATGTCGAAAGATAAAAGCACTGCGTTTTTTGGGCATCCTCTTGGATTGTTCACGCTCTTTTCCACCGAAATGTGGGAACGATTTAATTATTACGGAATGCGGGCTCTGCTCACAATTTTCCTTACTGCCGAACTTGTTACCGGAGGCTTTGGTCTCGATGAAAATGCGGCACTAGCTATTTATGGTCTCTTCACTGCAATGGTATATGTTACTCCAATGATTGGTGGCATATTGGCCGACCGCATTTTAGGGCAGCGAAAATCGATTTACATTGGAGCATTGGCAATGGCAACAGGGCAATTGTTCCTGGCCTATTCGGCATCAATGGGGCCTGAAGTGTTAGAAATGAAACAGACTCTTTTCTTCATCGGATTAGGAATTCTGGTGTGTGGAAATGGTTTTTTCAAGCCAAATATTTCGACAATGGTAGGCGACCTGTACGATCCAAAAGATGTTAGACGCGACGGAGCCTTTACTATTTTCTACATGGGAATTAACATTGGTGCAACTCTGGGACCAATGATTGCTGGGCCTCTGGGCGAAAAAATTGCATGGCAATACGGATTCCTTGCCGCATCGGTTGCAATGTTTATTGGGTTCTTCTGGTTTTTGTTTTCACACTCGGCATTGGGAACTACCGGAATGCCACCAAAATACAACAATCAAAAAACCCGCTTAGAGAAAAGGGATATATTCGATATTGTAATATACTACATCTTGGTTGTTGGCCTTGTTGCCGGAATGGTTTTTGGATGGAAAGTTATTCCGTCAATTGCCCGAACCATTTTTGTAATTCTTGCAGCTGTTTTGGGCGTTGGATATCTATCGTACAGTATAGGTAAAAATACACATGGAAAAACTGAATGGAGCCGTGTTGGGGTGATCTTAATACTTGCTTTTGCCAACATTTTCTTCTGGAGTGGCTACGAACAAGCGGGAGGTACTTTCAGCCTTTTTGCCCGCGACAATATTGACCGAGTAGTAGGCAACTTTGAAATTCCAGTTTCGCTATTTCAAACCATCAACGCAATTTTTATTGTTCTGTTTGCGCCAATCTTCACCTTGCTTTGGATAAAACTCGACAAAGCAAAATTGAACCCTAATACTCCATTGAAATTTGGCTGGGGGATGTTGCTCCTAAGTATTGGCTTTTTCATTATGGCTTATGCCAACGACCTCACACAGGGCGGAGCAGTAAAAATAAGTCCTCTCTGGTTGGTACTGGTTTATTTAATGCACACTTGGGGCGAACTTTGCCTCTCGCCAATTGGACTTTCGATGGTTACAAAACTATCGCCTTCAAAATTGGTTTCGACAATGATGGGGATTTGGATGGGGTCGTTTGCCCTTGCAAATTATCTGGCAGCCTCGTTTAAATCGATCATGGAGAAATTCGATTTGCCAATGTTTTGGTTCATTGCAGGCGAAACACTGGTTGCTGCAATCATTTTAATGCTGATTTCGCCATTCCTGAACAAGATGATGAAAGGAATTAAATAAACGAATACTGATTTTATAAAATAGAAAACCTGGAACAGTGCTTTGTTTCAGGTTTTCTATTTTTTACTAATCTTTAGAAGAAATCAGCCTATTTATAGATGCATTTGTAGGCACAATCGGCCTTAATCACCAATTTGAACTTTGAATCTTTTGCAACCACAAATGTTTCATAAGGTTTGAAGGTTTTCCATTCAGTTTCGCCCGGCAACAAAACAGTCATCTCGCCCGAAATAACGGTCATGTACTCAATTGTCGACGTACCAAATTCATATTCACCACTAGCCATGACTCCAACTGTTGCACGGCCTTCTTCGTTTTCGAAAGCCATGCTCATTACATTGCCATCGAAATATTCGTTTGTCTTAAACATACCTTATTCTTTTTTGCTGCTAAAATAAATCGCATTTACTGTTTTAATACTACAGTCTCAAAATTCTTTACAAATAATTGATGACTTCGTCCATTTTTAAACAAACGATTCACTTTCGTTTTCGATATAAGAAGATAAACGAAATACGACAGAAACAAATGCAAAGAAATTATTACCTCATCAAAAAAATCAGTATAACAAATTACACTTCCACCTAATCTTCGCTTAATTCGTATTTAAGAATTACCAAACAAATAAACTAAAGCCATGTTTCTCATCCTATTAAAATACACCAATGGACTAGAGCCAATAGAAAAACATCTTGAAGCTCACCGCCTTTTTCTCGACAAATATTATTCGCTCAACAAATTCATCTGTTCCGGAGCACAAACGCCTAGAACTGGCGGTGTAATTTTGTGCAATGCCAGCAGTAGAGAAGAGGTACTTCAAATCATTGCCGAAGACCCGTTCAATATTAACAATGCTGCCGAGTACGAAATCATAGAGTTCAATCCAACAAAGTTTACTCAAGGGTTTGAAGCTTTTGTTCAACCAAACAAATAAGACACATAAACACAAATAGCCATGAACAAACAACAACAATCAATTGAATTATTCAGGAACGGGTACAACTGTTC
>CAZRXT010000266.1:0-3801 GCA_964604035.1 uncultured Prolixibacteraceae bacterium
GATAAGTCGGCAATGGTTATGACCGTAAAAAACATCAACATGAACAAAGCAAGTTCATTTTCAACAAAAGGTTATCAGATTTCAGGATTCTCATTTTCAGGAAAAAAATAGTTCGAATAAATTATGTCGACATAAATTAACCGGCCCTCAAGCCGGTTTTTTTTGTATTTTGTATTTCGAAACGGTAGTTTTGGACTTCTATTCATTGTTGCCGGTTTTCAAACAGATTCTTATGTTTCGAACAATTTTAATAATAGGTGCGGGCGGTTTTCTTGGAAGTGTTTTACGCTATCTGGGACAATTGGCTGCCGGAAAAATTTTACCACTTTCGTTTCCTGTCGGAACGTTTATTATCAATGTTTTAGGTTGTTTTATTATCGGTGCTGTTTATGCTCTTTCGGAAAAAGGAAATCTGATGACGGCCGAAATGCGAATGTTCTTAACTGTTGGGTTTTGCGGTGGTTTTACAACATTTTCAACGTTCTCTTACGATAACTTGATGTTGTTGAAAGATAATTCAATGGTTTTTCTGCTTCTCAATGTTTTAGGAAGTGTGTTGCTGGGAGTGCTGGCGGTATACGGAGGTATAGTTTTAATTCGTTCAATAATATAATGCTATGGAACTTAAAGGAAAAGCAAAGTTGTTGAGGATTTTCTCGGGCGATTCCGACCGGGTTGATGGAAAACCTCTCTACGAATCAATTGTTGAAGAAGCCCGTAAATCGGGGTTGGCCGGTGCTACTGTTTATCGTGGTATCGAATCGTTTGGTGCAAGCCATTCACTTCATACTCTGAAGATATTTGCATTGTCGGGCGATCTCCCAATTATTATCGATATTGTTGATTCAGAAGAAAATATTGAAAAATTTATTCCTAAGGTGAATGAATTGATGGATAAATCGAAAAAAGGTGGACTCATTATTACCGAGGACATTAATGTTGTCAGGTACAAATCGGGCGAAAGATATTTGAGCTAAAAAGAGAAATTGGTTTCTGCAAAATGGATATTTGAAATTGACCCTAGCAAATGCTCCACAGTTAAGATAAAGATTATATGGAACTTTCTATTTTACAGGATATTGTAATAATTTTTGCGCTTTCAACTTTTGTAAATTTGATCTTTACAAAGATGAAAATCCCAACCATTGTGGGTTATCTGCTCACGGGTGTTATTGCAGGTCCACACCTCTTGTCTCTTATTAGCAATTTACATAATATTGAATTGATTGCAGAGCTTGGAGTAGTACTCCTTCTGTTTTCTATTGGCATGGAATTCTCATTAAAACACTTACTTCGAATAAGGAGAATCGTTTTTTTTGGTGGCTTTTTGCAGGTTACATTTACTGCCCTGTTTATTTTATTGGTTTTTTCTATCGATGGAATTAACTGGAAGACCGGGCTTTTTATAGGCTTTATTGCGGCACTGAGTAGCTCTGCATTGGTGTTGAAAATATTACAGGAACGTTCGGAACTAACTTCTAATTATGGGCGAACAATTCTTGGTATTCTTATTTTTCAGGATTTGATGCTGGTGCCACTGCTTTTGTTTATCGATTTCTTTGGCAATACTTCGGTGAATTTTTCAGGCCAAGTAGTTGGTTTACTGTTTAAAACGCTTCTGATTATTGGTTTTGTGTATGTTGGAAACCGCTGGTTTGTTCCAAAATTGTTGCGTTTGGTAGCTTTTGCGAAAAGTCAGGAGTTGTTCATTATGAGCATTTTTCTTATTTGTCTGGCGTTTGCTTTGTTGACTTCGGAGTTGGGCATGTCGCTCGCTTTTGGCGCTTTCCTTGCCGGGTTAATGATTTCAGAATCGGAATATAGCCACAATGCGTTTGGTAGTCTCATTCCATTTAAAGATCTCTTTTCCAGCTTCTTTTTCGTTTCCATAGGAATGATGCTCGACCTTTCGTTTGTGTTCCAGAATATTCAGGTGGTTATGCTTGCCGTTGTATTGTTGATTTTTATAAAATCGGTGGTTGCCGGGGGAACTGGCTTTCTTCTGGGACATACATTTAAGGGTACGGTAATGGTTGGACTGGCTTTAAGTCAGGTAGGAGAGTTCTCGTTCATCCTTGCAAAAATTGGGCTCGATAAATCAATAATCACATCATTTTATTACCAATTATTTTTGGCCGTGGCAGTTATATCAATGGCTGTCTCTCCATTTATTATGCAATTGTCGCTTCCTATTGCCAAATTATTGTTGAAATTACACCTTCCAAAGGTTATTGTTGATGGCTTATTTCCTCTTCCCGAAATTGAGATTCCTTCAATGCAAAACCATTTGGTGATCATCGGAAAAGATAGTTCATCGTTGAGTTTGTCGGCAATGGCTAAGCATCTGAATATGCCTTATGTTTCTATCGTTTTTGATCCGGTTATCGCAAAAGAACGTCAAAAAGATGGCGAAACAGTAATTTATGGCGATGCAGTTAATGAATCAATTTTGAGGAAAGCTCAAGTAGAGAATGCTGATATTGTGGTGATTTCGGTGGGTAATATTATTCCTTCAATGACAATTATTGAAAAAGTACGGAGCATTAACAAGCACGTTTACATCATTGTTAGAGCAAAAGATATTAACGATATAGAACAGCTGTTTGGCTTGGGGGCCGATCAAATTTTCCCCGAAAACTTCGAAATCGCAATTGATGTGTTTGGCCGCATTCTTTCTAAAAGATTGGTTCCAAAGAAAGATATTAATCAGACCCTTGCTGAGATCCGTGATCATTACTATGGCATTTTCAGGGAAAAGGACGATAAAATCAGGCCTTCGTTGCTCGATGAACTTCCAAATATTGAGATTTCGGCTATCGATATTGAAGATGATTCGGAAGTAATTGGGCGGTCGGTTCACGATATTCAGCTGCGCAAAACCGTTGGCGTTACCCTTGTTGCTATTAAACGAGGAAACGACATTATAGAACATCCATCGGCAAAAATTACTTTTGAAAAAGGCGACATTGTTTATGTTTTGGGTAACTATGAACAAAACGCTAATGCTGTCGATTTCTTCTCTTCGAGCCTCAATGTTGGCAATGAAACCTATGCCGAAACCGCTGTTTAATACCTATAAATAAATCAGAAGTGATAAAATATTGTTGTTTTAAAGTAGTTGCCTGTGTAAAATAGCATAGGTTGCCGCTTCTTCTTTCCTAATTTTGTTTTTTGTAAACCCTAATGTTAAATCGAATTAAAAGAGAACTTAACATCCTTCATCAATTTATTTCCTTCGATGAAATAATTATATTTGCACCAGCTTAAAAAAAGTTACTAATAATTAAACTATATGAGTTTTACACACGAAGTTGCAGGCATGATTTGTGTTGCTCAAGGAGCAAATCATGGCCCGGCTCCAATACCTGAAGAAGGTCGTTGGGTAAAAGCCAAAGAAGTAAAAGACATTTCGGGTTTAACCCACGGTGTGGGCTGGTGCGCTCCACAACAAGGTGCATGTAAATTGACCTTGAACGTAAAAGAAGGAATCATTCAGGAAGCATTGGTTGAAACCATTGGCTGTACCGGTATGACCCACTCAGCGGCAATGGCATCTGAAATCCTTCCAGGAAAAACAATCCTCGAAGCATTGAACACCGACTTAGTTTGCGACGCTATCAATACTGCAATGCGCGAACTTTTCTTGCAAATTGTTTACGGACGTACACAAACAGCTTTCTCTGAAGGCGGATTGCCAATCGGTGCTGGTTTGGAAGACTTAGGAAAAGGTCTTCGTGGCGTAACAGGTACTCTTTACGGAACTGTTGCTAAAGGTCCTCGTTACCTCGAAATGGCCGAAGG
>CAZRXT010000267.1:0-3784 GCA_964604035.1 uncultured Prolixibacteraceae bacterium
GTAAGCATTTCCGATACGTTAAACTCCTTTGAATCAGCAATCCGGTTGCCCGATTCTATTTGCGATATTTCCATAATGTCGCTAATAATCGACAATAAATAGTTGCTGTTTTCCAAAATTTCGGCTTTCAACTCTTTTTTCGTTTGGTCGTCGAGCTCTTCTTCCATAATAAGTTGCGAGAAGCCAATAATTGCATTCATTGGGGTCCTTATTTCGTGGCTCATGTTGGCCAGGAAAGTTGATTTGAGGTTCAATGCTTTTTCGGCTTTTTCTATCGATTCAATTAAGGCATTCTCCCGCTGTTTCCTTTTGGTAATGTTTCTGACTACGGCATAAATGTATTCGTCCTGATCGGCAAAATAACTGAGGTTCATTTCGCAAGGGTAGGTGGTTCCGTCTTTTTTAAACTGAACCGATTCTATCCGAAGGTTTTTTTTCTTTCGGAGCTGATTGAAAAGATCGGGGAGGTTCTCAATCCGGTCAATCATGTTTATCCTTCCCAAAGGCATGTTTTTTAATTCGTAGATGCTGTAATTCAGGTTGTCGGATGCTGAATTGCTTACATACACAACTTCCCAGTTTTTGTTGAAGAGCCAAAACTCATCTGACGATTGGTCCATGGCAAACTGAATTCGCCTGATTTCCCTCTCTTTTTCAACCAACTCGGTGATGTTTGTCCTGATATCTAACACGTGGGTAATTTCTCCATCATGATTAAGGACAGGCCTTGCCATCATTTCGCAGATTTCGCCATTCGGAAACGATTTTATTTTCTTTTCAGTCTTTTTACTTTTCAATGCTTTTTCAACCAAACAGTTATCACACACATTTTCTCTGTCGAAACAAGCATTGTAGCATTTTTTTCCAACTACATCTTCATTTTTAACACCATAAAGGGAGAGGAAATTTTCGTTAACCCTCAAAATTTCAAATGAAGGATCGACCAGGGCCATTGATTGTGGCAGCGAATTGAAAATTAAATCGAGCTGACTGTTACTTTCAACTACTTCTTTTTTTAATTCCAGGTACTCGGTATCGCTAGATGTCATAAGTTGTTTAATTTTTTCAGATTAATTGGTGATTTGTCGTGTAATTAAGATTTGTTTCAAAAATGATAAAAATTCGATATATGCCCAACTTGATATCGGGTATTATTGAAAAATTTATACAAAAAAAATATTCGAACCCTATTTGAATGTGGGGTAATGGTTGAAAAGTAGTTAAATATTGAATGATTGCTGAATTTGTTGACAAAGAAAAAGAGGCATCCGTTTTTGGTGGTGCCTCTTTCATTAATATAGTATTGTATAATACCGAATAATACCGAAAGCCAGTTGTTGATGTTCCTATATTCCGGAGCTGTTTAAAATACCCCATTCTTTCAGATAGCCGAAGAACCACAGGGTAGCCGAAGCGAGCACTATAACAAGGATGAAAATCCACAGTGTTGCAATCCATGGGTTGGTTTTCTTTCGGTATGGGTCGATAAAGTTAAGTTTTGAATCTTTCGGAAGCTTAGCTAAATGGGTCAACGTAGCTCCAAAGGCAATGTTGATGGTTGCCTTGGCATTTACCGCCCAGCCATTTGCGTCGAGCACAGGGGCAAGGTTTCGCTTGCGGAGTTTTAACCAGGCAAGTATCATTGCCGGCCCCGAAATACATAAGATAACCCCCACAACTGCAATCGGCATTTTCCACCATGTGAGCGAGAAAAAACCTTTTGCAATGGTTGCCAATACACCGCCAATAGCACCAAACGCCATACCAATGGCGGCAAAAATACCTGCAAACTTAGCTATGTCGAACGGAACAGGTTTGGCCGCCTCGGGTGTTGTGTTTGATGCAACCTGAGCCGTAGTTTGTTCAACTTTCGATGTTGTAATTTTATGCACATCCTGGTCTTTCGATGAGGCAAATTTCTCTATCTGCTTCGAAAAGAACTGCGAAACTTTGCGGTAAGGCGACCAGAACGCCTGCCGTATACTTATCGGATTATCAATGATTTTAATGATTGTTGCATCCCAGTCCATTCCGTCGTTGTCGTAGAAGATTGCATTCCGTCCAACAACCAAATTGTCGACATCGCCATCGGTAAAAGCGGCCACAATGGTCATTTTCTCGTCTTTCGTTTTCGAAAAGCAATCACAATAAACCAGGCAAATACCACTCGATGCCGCCATTGTTCCATGTTTTGGCAAATCGGTTACTTTAATGCACAAGTCGCAACAACGTTGGTCGAAATACAAACTGCCTGCCTGGAAAATAGCTTTTGAATCGGGGCGGTAGAAGTCGGAGAAAGTTACAAAGTTGTTCAATAAAATGTGCAGGTGGCAGTAATAGCGCACCATTTGCTGAACAAGGATCAGGTTGTTGGCCTCTTCTTCCAGTTTCATGTCTTCGGCAATGAGCCCAAGCAGTTCTTCTTTTTTATTTTCAGCAAGAATTGATTGAATTGTTTCATAACCAAGCGGTTCAACTTCAACACCAGCTTTCTCGGCTTTCCAGTTTTGAAAAGCAACAAACTGTTCACTTATTTCTTTCCATTCAACCTCGGTTATTTCAGTTTTTGGTACATCAGAATTTGCCGAAATGAACGTTCTGAATTTTTCGATTGGCTCTTTCCATGCCGGATTGATGCCCGCAACAAGCGAAAGCGGCTTCTCTGCTTCAATTTTCGATAACGGGAAGTTCGATATTTCGTCGATGCAATCGGGTAGTTCTTTTATGGTAATGGCTTCAATGCGAGTAAGTATCGAATTCAATGTTTCGACCGAAGAGGCATCGAAACCAGCCAACTGGCAGCGAAGAAAGTAATCGTCGACCTTTGATTTTATGGTCGAATAGGCTGCAAAGGTGTCTTCGGTTCTTTCGTCAAAAGGGAGTATGGTTTGTTTGTCGTTCTCGGCAAGTTTTTGCCAGTTCGAATACGCCTCGCATTGCGCATAAAATGCTTCAATCTTCTCGGTGTCGATACCATCGTGACCACTGCGGTCGGGTAGGGAACCTTCGCATTCAATAATCTTTGCAATCAGTGTTTTCAGTGTTTCATCGGCGGTTGAAGCGTCGTGAATTATGCCGTCGCCATTAAAAGGTGTGTCTTTAAAGATGGCAACAGTATCCGAAGTGTCTTCAATAGTTAAGATTTCAGCATCGGGTTTACCAATGTTTGCCAAAAGCTCTTTCGAAGCCGAGTAAAGAATCTTGCCCAGATCGGTATCGGTGTTGATTTCGGACAATGGCATTGAAGTGTTTCGTTCAACAAGTCGGTCGGCATTTTTTATTACCGAAGTGATCCATTTTACAGCCTCAAGAATTTCGGGAACACGAATCTTACCATCGTTGTCTTTGTCTACCATTCCAAGGGTTCTTGCATCAATTTCGAGTCCGTTCACAGGGCAACTTAATGCTGTCCAGAGTTTTTGGTCGAGCTGATCAAGATTTAATAAATCGTTGCCTGAATCGAGGCAAACCCTGCTCATCCCGCCAACTCTCGAAAATTGCCAAATGTGTTTATTGGCATCAGTTAAATTTAATTTTACGCGCATTGTCCTATTCTGGTTTAATATTGATGATCATTTTGAATTTGTTCTAAAAATAATAATCTGAAGTAGAATTGAAAATCGAATTTAGAAATGTTTTTTGTTTTTATGAGCATTGTTGTCCAGTTAAAATATTTTAATGAATTTGGATTACTGATATAGACTGAGTCTTGGAGATGAAAAAATAATAAATTTAGCTTTGCTGATTCACGTTTCGCCTCAAGCCGGCTGGGCTCTTCATTTTT
>CAZRXT010000268.1:0-3777 GCA_964604035.1 uncultured Prolixibacteraceae bacterium
TATCCGACTTGTTTGCAAATGAAAAAGACCCGATTGAGCTAATCAAGCAAAAGGAAATTCTACAGAATATTGAAAAAATTGCCAATAAAGTTGAAGACATTTCAGATGTAGTAAAAACCATTGTGGTTAAATATGCTTAGTCTGCTTATTTTTAATTAATAATTTTTGAAATGCTTACTCTTCTGATCGTTGTCATCGTTTTAGCATTAGCCTTCGATATGATTAATGGCTTTCACGATGCAGCAAATTCAATTGCAACTGTTGTTTCAACAAAAGTATTATCGCCTGTCGTTGCTGTAATGTGGGCCGCATTTTTCAATGTACTTGCTTATTTCATCTTCGACTTAAAGGTGGCCAATACTGTGGCCAAAACCGTTGAAAGTGGCTCTATTACTCTTAATGTTATTCTTGCAGGTATAATTGCAGCTATTATTTGGAACCTCATAACATGGTGGCTGGGAATTCCATCGTCATCGTCGCATACATTAATTGGAGGATTTGCCGGAGCAGCAGTAGCTCATGCCGGTACTTTTGATGTTGTAAACGAAAGTATAATATTCAAAACTATAGGGTTCATTTTTCTTGCACCTCTTATTGGTATGGCAATAGGATATGCGGTACAAATTATTATCCTTTGGATATTCAAAAAAGTAAAACCGCAGAAAGCCCATAAAGTGTTTCGACGAACCCAGCTTGTTAGTTCGGCATTACTGAGTTTAGGCCACGGAGGTAGCGACTCTCAAAAAGTTGTTGGTATAATTAGTGCCGCAATGCTGGTGTATATGTCTTATTTACAAACTAAAGGAATAGATATACCTGCATGGGCTCATATAAATGAAACTGTAAACGCAGCGGGTAAAGTTCAGTTTAATGTTCCCGAATGGATTCCGATGTGTTGCTATGCAGCAATTGGTTGCGGAACGTTAATGGGAGGTTGGAGAATCATTAAAACAATGGGGACAAAAATTACAAAAGTCACCCCAATGGAAGGTGTTGCTGCCGAATTAGCTGGCTCAATAACTCTTTTTGGTGTAGCTCAAGGACTTGGAGTGCCAGTAAGCACAACTCATACTATTGCCGGTTCAATAATGGGTGTTGGAATGACCAAACGACTATCGGCTGTTCGATGGGGAGTTGCTACCAATTTGCTGTTTGCCTGGATTATAACAATACCGGCCAGTATGCTTATGGCAGCTGTTGTTTACTTCATAATGAAATTGTTTGGTGTAGGTTAAGCTTATTTCACATTTCAGATTAAACACATTTTTGGTTGGTTAATCAAGATCAGCTATTTTTGACCCGATTTTGATTTTATTAATGTTTTGATCCAATATGAATGTAAAGCCTTTTTGCAAAAAGTACATCCTCGCTGTCACCTTTACAATTTTACTTTCATCTTGCCTTACACTTAAGAATAACTACATTGCAATTACCGATAAGCAACCTTCCCTTAGCCAACAGAAACCAATTTCTAAAGCTGAACGAAGGCAATTAAATTTACAAGCCTGCAAAATTCTTGACCCAATTTCGGGAGAAAAAAACCCGGGTCAATACTTAAAAGCTGCCGAATTAAATCAGTTATATTCAGCATTTGGACAACAACTCGATTTCGACAGGTATTACAACTCCTTGCTTCGTAAAGAAGAAATAAGGTACGATAGCCTCTCCGAGACTCAATGCACTGTTGCAGCATATCTTTTAAACTCTGCTGCTGAATACGACCGAAGCTATCAGCGAAACGCCCGAGTTAGGCGAATATTAAACCGTGGAAACCAAGGAAACAACATTCCCAAACACACACTCCAGAAAAGCAACAACTTTTTATATTCCATATTTGTAAGGAATTCAATAGCCTCATGTAAAAACGTTACGCTGAATGCAGAAACCGACAGCTTGTTCAATGCTTTGCCACAAACGAATGTTTTTAAGGCCTTAAAGCATTGGTTACATCAGGGAAACGACAGGGTTAACGATCTTGTTTACGATGCAAGCCACGCCGGAAGCTATGCTTTTGGAAATACAGTAGGTGCTTTTAATCAGAAACGAGATCAAAAGAAAAGTGCCGAGATGCTACTCCCCTACCTTAAACCTTTCGATATTATTGTATCAAAATCGCCTCAACACCTTACCGATCAGTTTATTCCTGGATATTTTGGCCATTCGGCAATTTGGTTTGGCGACGATATTTCGAAGCGAAGATACTTGCACAACGTAAAAATATACAATCAGATATTGGCTAAAACAGCCCGTAAATCAATGGTCGAGGCATTAAGGAGCGGCGTAAAAGTTAGCTCGCTCGAAGAGTTTGCCGATGGCGAAGTATATGCGATTATCCGCATTAAAAACCTCACGACCGAGCAAAAAGCTCAGATCATTGAGAGTACAAGGCAACAAATTGGAAAACCTTACGATTTCAATTTCGACATTGAATCTTCCGAAGCCATTACCTGTACCGAACTTGTATTTTTAGCTAACGATTTTATCGATTGGAAAGTAAGGCATACTTTTGGACGTTTCACACTCTCGCCCGACGATTTGCTGAACACTGCGATAGAAAATGAGCTATTCGAAATTCCCGTTTTCTTTACCAAAACAAAGATTATTGAAAATCCAGATCCCGCTTTTCTGCGATCTAAATTGAAATAAACCCATTTTCGCCTCAAAATACCATAAAAATGGTATGCAAAATACTGATTTGATGGTATTGTGATACAGTTAGTTCCTTGCAATCTTTGTCGAAACAAAAATTGAAAGCTATGACAAAGATTTATAAAAACCTCACCGATTTAATTGGAAATACTCCTCTGCTCGAGCTATCCAATTTCAACAAGAAACATCAGTTATCGGCAACTATCATTGCAAAACTTGAGTATTTCAATCCGGCAGGAAGTGTGAAAGACCGTATTGGATTTGCTATGATTGAAGCTGCTGAAAAACAAGGATTGCTGAATAAAGATTCGGTAATTATTGAACCCACAAGCGGAAACACCGGAATTGCACTGGCTTTTGTTGCGGCAGCCAAAGGATATAAACTGAAAATTGCTTTGCCCGAAACATTCAGTGTCGAACGCCGGAATTTAATGAAGGCACTGGGTGCTGAACTTATATTGACACCGGGAAGCGAAGGCATGAAAGGAGCAATAAGGATTGCAAAAGAACTAGCCGCAGAAACGCCAAATTCGTTCCTTCCATTACAGTTTGAAAATCCGGCAAACCCTGAAATTCACCGTAAAACAACTGCCGAAGAAATTTGGAACGACACCGATGGCGACATCGATATATTTGTTTCGGGAACCGGAACTGGCGGAACAATAACGGGAGTTGGCGAAGTTCTCAAAAAACGCAAGCCAGGAGTAAAAATTGTAGCTGTTGAACCAGCCGACTCGCCCGTGCTGTCGGGAGGAGTGCCTGGCCCGCACAAAATACAGGGAATTGGACCAGGTTTTATCCCCGATGTTCTTAACATATCGGTAATAGACGAAGTCATAAAAGTTGAGAATGAAAAGGCGTTTGAAACAAGTAGACATTTAGCCCGAACAGAAGGATTGCTTGTTGGAATCTCGTCGGGAGCAGCAGTTTATGCAGCGTTGGAACTTGCAAAACGCCCCGAAAACGAAGGGAAAAAAATTGTAGTTATTTTGCCCGATACTGGCGAAAGATACTTATCGACCCCTCTATTTCAGTTTGAATAATAATTGAAACACAACACGAAACCCAATACCTATTTCAATATTGCTCATGTTCTTTATTATGCTTATTTAAAGGAAATAATCGACC
>CAZRXT010000269.1:0-3775 GCA_964604035.1 uncultured Prolixibacteraceae bacterium
AACGAAGGTGTTTCGTGTGAGATTTACCCTGAAGCTGATAAAATGAAAAAACAGATGAACTACGCCAACCGTAAAGGTATTCCATTTGTCGTATTGGCTGGCGAATCGGAAATTGAATCGGGAAAACTTACGCTTAAGAATATGGAATCGGGTGAGCAACAACAATTAACACCCGAAGAGCTTCTTTCTTATTTTAAGAAATAGATTTCAGAATTCAACATACCGAAGGGGATACAATTATTTGTCGTCCCCTTTTTTGTTTTTATCAAACCTCTTATATTCTTGCAATAAATGATTCCTGAAATTCTTTTCGGCAGCATAAAGTTGAATAACCTTCTTTGGAGAAAGAATTTTAAGGAATTTAGCATTGTATTCAACATCTAAATTCCCTTCTGTAACATGAAAAGAGGTTGTTTTTTTCGATAGTTCGATGTATTCCCGGTCAGACAAATTTTCAATTTCCTCATCAAGTTGCCTATCGAGTTCTTTACGTTCCTGCATAAGAGCAAACTTCTTTTGCTCAAATTCGTTATAAACAGGCCAAAACTTCTCGGCTTCGGCCGGAGTTAAATCAATGTGAGCTGTAAAATATGCTATCTTCTTAGCTTTAAACTCTTCGTAATTAAATTGATCGGAACCAACAGCCAACATACCGAAAGCCGAAATCAATACCATCGAAATCAAAACTACTATTCTCTTCATTTTACACTATTAAAGTCGATTAATTCATATTCTGAAACTGTAGCAATAAGAACTTCTTCCAACTGCTCGTAACCTAAATCTTTTTCCACCACAGGTTCGCCAAATGTTTCGAAAATAGCCAAAGCACTCAACTGATAGGTTAGATAATACTCAATATCAGCCGATTTACCCGCAGCAATTTTTTCAGAAGAAGAAAACATTGATGGAATGTAAATCAGCCCCAAAATAATTGCGACACTTGCAGCAACACTCAATACAGGCATCAAAAGACGATGAAAAGTAAGCGTCTTTGGTGACTTTCTTTCAATTTCAATGTTACTCATTAACCTTTCGGGGAGAGCATCAAAATAACCCTCAGGCGATTGAAATGGATATCGTCTGTCAACCTCTTGATTTGTTCTATTTTCGTTATTTTCTTTCATTTTTCTTGAATCATTTGTTTCGACTAGCCAAGCACTTAAAAGTTTAATTTTGGCTAGTTAATTTCATTGTCGACTACAATTTTTATACTCTCTTCAATTTTCTTAACAGCATGATGGTAAGATGCTTTGAGTGCACCAACCGAAGTTCCAAGAATTTCAGAAATCTGCTCATACTTCATCTCGTCGAAATATTTCATATTAAAAACGATACGCTGTTTTTCAGGAAGTTTCAAAACTGCCAACATCAGGTTTCGATGTAATTCATCGCCATCAAAATATTGGTCGGCCGAAAATTTATCGAGTAAATATTCTTCTTCTGAATGAATAAAAAAGCCCTTTCGTTTCTTCTTCTGCGCGAGAAAAGTTAACGCTTCGTTGGTAGCGATGCGAAAAAGCCATGTGTAAAGCGAAGATTCCTCTCTGAAATTATCGATACTGCTCCAAACCTTCATGAAAACAGTTTGGAGAATATCATCGGTATCGTCGTGATCGAGAACAATCTTCCTGATATGCCAATACAATCTCCGCTGATATGTTGAAACCAACTCGTGAAAAGCCAAACGCTTTTGCGCTGGGTCTTTCAATCGTTCTATAAGCGAATTAATTAGCATTATTCCAGTTAATAAAAGTGGACTCTAACAGAAATTTGCGCAAATTAGAAATAAATATGTCAACATTTTTTACTTTCGTATCTTTGGAAAAAATAAAAAAATTAAAATTTAACTGTAAATCATTTTTTTGATTAATCTAAAAACCAGTTATTAACACAAAATAACCATAATGAAAAAAATCGGGATCCTACTCCTTTTCTTCCAACTGCTATTTAATATCATTGCTTTAGGGCAAAAAAACGTTTCAAATGAGATTGTTTTCATCAACGGGAAAAAATATCTGACCTATACAATTTCGAAAGGGGAAACTATTTTTTCGGTTTGTAAAAAGTTTGATTGCGAACAAAAAGAACTCTCAACTGCAAACCCACAACTTGCGAATGGGCTTAAAGAGGGTTCAACGCTAAACATCCCGTTCAATTCTGACAATAAAGAAATCAAAAAAATTGAAGAGAAAATATTAAAGGCAGAAAAAGCGGCTCAAAAGAAAGCTACAAAAGCTCAGAAAAGTTCAGAAAAAGGCTTTATAATTCACAATGTGGAACATGGAGAAACGCTCTACAGTCTTAAAAAGAAATATGACATTACCGACGAAGAACTTTTGAAGCATAATCCGGAACTTAGTTCGGGATTGAAAAATGGCATGAGCCTAAAAATCCCGACGGAGAAAAAAACTGAGAAAAAAGCAGAAAAGCCAGCTGTTCACAAGAAACATGTTGTAGAAAAAGGGGAAACAATGTACCGCATTACCACACTCTACAATGTTAGTGTTGAGGATATTAAAAAGCTAAATCCCAACATCGACGGATCTAATTTGAACGAGGGAGATACTCTTTTGATTCCAACCAGCAATGGCGATACTGACAAAAGTAGCTTTGGGGCAAAAACACAGGCAATAACCGATGTTAAAAATGAAAACAAAAGCTCGTGGGAAGAAAAACCAAAGAAAGATGCCTACAAAACTGGCGATGTGTTTGAGGTGACGTTGTTTCTTCCATTCAATCTCGATATAAACGACTCGTTAAACTTGGAAGCACTTAGCTCAGCTGAGTTTAAAAGAAATGATTCGCTTAGAAAAGTAGATCCGAACTACACTTACGATTTTCTAAAAGCTAAAGAGCAACGGGCACTATACCCACGGTCAAAGAACTTTGTCAGCTTTTACGAAGGGTTCATTCTCGCTCTCGATTCGTTTGCCAATGCGGGCATGACAATCAAGCTAAATGTCTATGACACACGCAATGGATCGTTCGTTGTCGATTCGGTGATTAAAAACACAAAACTTTCTAATTCCGATTTAATTGTTGGCCCTATCGATACTAAATACCAGAAAAGTATTTCGAGCTATTGTTATAAAAACCAAATTCCATTTATCTCGCCCCTCGATTCGGATGACGATTTTGTGGGTAGCAACCCATTCTACTTTCAGGTAAACCCAACAAAAGATTACATTCTGCGAAAAACAGCCGATTTTATTGGTAACGAATTCTACAACAAGAATTTCATCATCCTTTCGCTTGGCGGTTACGACCAGCTTAAAGAGTCGCGACTTGAGGATATGGTTCGTGCAAAATTTGGCGCAAAGAAATCAGCAACAGGCTCAGTACGAGAGGTTGACTTTACCGCAGGCGGAAAACAAGGCTACTGGCAAATTAAAGATGATTTGAAAAAAGATGTTGAAAATGTAGTTTTCATTCCTGCTCCAAATAACCGCAGCGAGCGCGAAGCTCTTTTAAGCCGTGCCATCAACAGCCTTTACACGCTGTCGGCCGATTACGATATTACATTGGTGGGGATGAACGATTATCCGAACATGAAAAGTATAAATACCGACTATTTCCACCGATTAAATTTGCACATCCTCTCGCCCAATTTTATTGATTTTGAAGATGCCGATGTTATAAATTTCGTTCTGAAATATAGAGATAGATTTTCGTCTGAACCAACCCAATACAGTTTCAGAGGTTACGACGTTGCAGCTTATTTTGCCGCTGCCTATCGGAAGTTTGGATCAAATTATAGCGAGAAGATTTCAAATTA
>CAZRXT010000270.1:0-3768 GCA_964604035.1 uncultured Prolixibacteraceae bacterium
AATGAAGTGCTGCTGAAAATCAGGAAGTCGGCTATTTGTGGTACCGATCTGCATATTTTCAAGTGGGACGAATGGGCTCAGCAAACCATCAGAACGCCGCTCATTATTGGGCACGAGTATGTTGGCGAAATTGTTGAGCTGGGTTCCGAAGTGTTTCAATATAAAATTGGCGACCGTGTAACTGCCGAGGGTCACATTGCTTGCGGCCATTGCCGGAACTGTCGCCGTGGCCGTCAGCATATTTGCGACCATACTGTGGGTATTGGTGTTCAGCGCGATGGCGGTTTTGCTGAGTACATTGCTGTACCAATAAGCAATGTGCTGAAAATTGATGAACGGATTCCCGACGAGATTGTCTCCATTATGGATCCGCTTGGAAATGCCTGCCACACCGCATTGGCTTTTCCGCTTATTGGCGAAGATGTAATGATAACCGGAATTGGCGGGCCTATTGGTTCAATGGCCACTGCGATATGCAAATTTGTGGGTGCCCGCAATGTTTTCGGGACCGACCTGAGTCCATACCGCCGCGAGTTGGCAAAAAAAATGGGGGCCGACGAAGTTATCGATCCCCGAACCGATTCAATTGAAGAGGCAATGGCGCGAATGAGGATGATTTCAGGTTTCGATATTGGCCTTGAATGCTCGGGTTCGCCGGTGGCTTTCAACGACATGATCAACCACATGTACAATGGTGGAAAAGTTTCGTTGCTGGGAATCCTGCCTTCAACAACAACCATCAACTGGAATAAAGTAATTTTTAAAGGGCTAACCCTGAAGGGAATTTATGGGCGCGAGATGTTCGAAACATGGTACCACATGGAGATGATGCTAACCCGTGGCCTCGATATTTCACCTGTAATTACTCACCGTATGAATGCCGACGATTTTGAAGAGGGCTTTCGGATTATGGAAGAGGGAAACTGCGGAAAAGTGATTTTAAACTGGGACTAGCGATTGGTTTTTCCGAAGTGATTAATAATTATGTTTTTGAAGAAAGCCTTTGTCAAGTTCGACGGAATAATTATTTTTGATGTCATTCATTTATTCAAAACTTGATAGTGTAGTTTAAAACTGCTTGTTTTTCTATTATCCGGAATGTATGAAAAAACGATTAAAAGATATTATTTTTTATAGTGTTGTCTTAATCGGTTTTGCGTTCCTTTTTTATTGGATAGTACAACAAGGTGCACTGCTCGAAGTTGGAAGCCATTCTGTTACTCGTAAAGTAAGCTCAGGTTATTGGTCCGATTTTGTGAATTCATTAAATGCAAATTTCGGGCATCCACTTGCTCTGTTGCTGGCTCAAATTATTGTTATCCTATTCGTTTCGCGGATTTTTGCCTGGATTTTCCAAAAGATAGGGCAGCCAACTGTTATTGGCGAAATTGTGGCCGGCATTGTGCTGGGGCCTTCGTTGTTGGGTTTGCTCTTTCCTGAGTTTTCACTTGTGCTATTTCCCGTCGAATCGCTTGAGAAACTGAATGTATTAAGCCAAATTGGCCTGATTCTTTTCATGTTTATTGTTGGCATGGAGTTAGACCTGAGTGTTTTGAAGAACCGTGCGAAGGAAGCAATCGTAATTAGTCAGTTCAGCATTATATTCCCTTTTGCGCTGGGAATGGTACTCGCTTTTTTCCTCTTTCAGTCATTTTCACCTTTGGGCACTCAGTTTCTGCCTTATGCATTGTTCATCGGAATTGCAATGAGCATTACAGCTTTCCCTGTTCTCGCAAGGATTGTTAGGGAGCGGGGCATGCACAACACACGCATTGGTTCAATTGTAATAACCTGTGCCGCAATAAACGATGTTACCGGTTGGTGTTTGCTTGCTGCGGTTATTGCAATTACAAAGGCCGGTTCTTTCGTTAGTTCTATCTATGTTATTTTGATGTCAATAGCGTATGTTCTTATTATGCTGATGGTAGTGCGCCCGTTTTTGAAACGCATAGGCGAACTGCACTCTTCGCGCGAGAACCTCACAAAACCAATTGTGGCTATTTTCTTCTTCACACTAATACTATCGTCGTTTGCTACCGAAGTAATTGGAATACATGCTCTCTTTGGTGCTTTTTTGGCCGGTACAATTATGCCCGAGAATCCAAAGTTCAGAAACGTTTTTGTTGAGAAGGTCGAGGATGTTTCGATGGTGTTGCTCCTTCCTCTCTTCTTCGTATTTACTGGCCTCCGTACCCAAATCGGATTGCTCGACGAAGCCTATATTTGGGAAGCAACCGGGTTGATTATTCTTGTTGCTGTAACCGGGAAGTTCATTGGTAGCGCTTTTGCTTCGCGATATGTGAAATTGAGCTGGAAAGATAGCCTTACCGTTGGCGCGCTAATGAATACCCGGGGATTGATGGAACTTATTGTGCTCAATATTGGCTACGAACTTGGCGTGTTGACCCCCGAAATATTCGCCATGATGGTAATTATGGCTCTGATTACTACTTTTATGACCGGCCCGGCGCTAGATGTAATCAACAAGATTTTCAAGATTAAATATACCGGAGAACAGCTCACCATTATTGAGCCCGACAAGTATGATATCCTGATTTCATTTGGAAACCCTGAACGGGGACGCACACTAATGAAATTTGCGAACGCCCTCACAAGCAAGTCGAAAGAAGCTACATCGGTAACAGCACTCCACTTTTCGCCAACAAACGATGTGAGCAACTACAATATTGAAGAGTACGAAACCGAAAGCTTCTTGCCAATTGCCGAAGAAGCAGCCAATTTGAATCAAAAGATTGTTACGCTTTTCAAAGTGTCGAACGATATTACCGGCGACATTATTGAAACGGCCAATGCTGGTAATTTCGAATTACTGCTTATTGGTCCCGGCCAATCGATTTACGAAGGCACTTTGCTGGGCAAAATATTTGGGTTTACAACGAAGATCATCAATCCCGATAGGTTTTTAAGTTCCGTAATTGGTAAAGATAAACTGTTCAGATCGTCTCCTTTTGACGATAAAATCAGGCTGATCCTCTCGAAATGTACAAACCCCGTAGGTATTCTCATTGATCGGAACCTTACTGAATTCAATAACATTGTTGTGGCTTTTTATTCTGAAGATGACGAATTCCTGCTTCAATATGCCCAGAAACTTATTGCAAATTCAGGTTCCACCATTTCATTGCTCCCAATGTCGGCGGCACTATTGACCAACAAAGAGCTAAAAGAATCTATCGACCGATATAAAGCAGTTCATCCTTCAAACTATAAAATTGTTTACGAACAGGATGTCGATAAGCAGTCGATCAATCAATCCGATCTCGTAATTGTGAGCATGAACAGCTGGATAAAACTCGCAAAATTGGAGAAATCGTGGATAAAGAAAATACCATCAATATTTGTGGTGAAAAAGTGACGACCAACTTATGAGATTCATAACCATCTTAACACTCTTTTTCTTCCTGCTTTCATTGCTCTCTGCTTGCGATAAGAGCAGTAAAACCGATTGCGACGATTCGGGCATTACCAAAAATTCGGGCTGTTGTTCGTCGACCGGACCGGTGCAGATTTATAAAACCACCAAAGATTATTCGAACAATGTTTTCGTTCAGGTTTCCAACGACCGCAAAACGGTTACCGCTTTTTCCGATCATCGTGACATTGATGCGTTAAGGCCGGTTGAACTTGCCAACGGATACTTGCTGAAACGGATGGTGGGAAGTGCCGTTCTGGGTATCACCTTCGACGAATACGGAAACCTCGAGAACGGGCTGTCGACTGTTGAAATGCTGAACATGGTAATCGACT
>CAZRXT010000271.1:0-1326 GCA_964604035.1 uncultured Prolixibacteraceae bacterium
CTTTAATAAAATGAGCAACGGCAACAATATTGCAGGAACCCAAGTCCCCCCTTTAGAGGGCGGGGGGTTAATCAAAATAATGGACACCACCCTTCGCGATGGCGAGCAAACAACAGGTGTGTCGTTCAACGAGATGGAAAAGCTAAGCATGGCTCGTACCCTTCTTAGCGAACTGAAAGTCGACCGTATTGAAGTGGCTTCTGCTCGTGTTTCGGAAGGCGAATACAAAGGTGTTAAGCGAATTACCGAGTGGGCTCGTACAAATGGCTACATCGACCGGGTAGAAGTGTTGGGTTTTGTCGACAATGGTACATCTATTGATTGGATTGTAAACGCGGGAGCCAAGGTGCTGAACCTACTTTTGAAGGGTTCGTACAAACACGTAACCGAACAGTTGCGCCGTACTCCTGAAGAGCATTTGGATGACGCGAAACGAAATATAAGGATGGCAAAAGAAAAAGGCCTTACCATAAATGTTTACCTCGAAGACTGGTCAAACGGAATGCGCCATTCTAAAGATTATGTGCATTTCTTAATGAACGGATTGAAAGATGAGCCCATTAATCGTTTTATGTTGCCCGATACGTTGGGAATTCTCAATCCTGATGAAACTTACGACTATTGCAAAGATATGGTCGACACCTACCCCACTCTTCAGTTCGATTTTCATGGGCATAACGATTACGACCTGGCCATTGCCAACGTATTTCATGCAATAAAAGCCGGAGTAACTTGCATTCACACCACAATTAACGGATTGGGCGAACGGGCAGGAAACGCACCACTTTCGAGCGTAATTGCCACAATTAAAGATCATTTAAAAATGCAAACCAATGTTGACGAAAGTAAACTCAACATGGTGAGTAAATTGGTTGAATCTTTCTCAGGCATCCGCATTCCTACAAATAAACCGTTGATTGGTGAATTCGTTTTCACCCAATGTAGCGGAGTTCATGCCGACGGCGACAGTAAAAGCAACCTGTATTTCAACGACTTGCTCCCTGAACGCTTTGGTCGCGAGCGGAAATATGCACTTGGGAAAACCTCAGGAAAAGCCAATATCAAAAAGAATCTTGAAGAAATTGGTATTAACCTCGATACCGAATCACTAAAGAGAGTAACCGAACGAGTCATCGAACTATCCGACAAAAAAAATACGGTTAGCTCAGAAGATCTGCCATATATCGTTTCCGACGTACTTAGAAACCAATCAATAAAACAAAGCATTGAAATGCACAACTATAGCATTTCCAAAGCTTATGGATTGAAACCAGTAGCTTCGGCTGCCATTAAAATTAAAGGCAAAATTTACGAAGACACCTCTCA
>CAZRXT010000271.1:1426-3767 GCA_964604035.1 uncultured Prolixibacteraceae bacterium
TACTTGAAAAATAGTTCAAAAAAAGGCCGTTTTCAATTTCCAAGCGCCAGAAGTGTTTTCTACATTTGAGAAATAACAAAAAAAATCTCAACAATGGAACGAATAAAATTATCAAAAGGAGTGATTGCTTTGGGCGGAACCCAAGGGGTTGGGAAAACCCGTTTTTCACTCAAAATGGCAAATTATATCGCGGAAAAAGAAGAAGTTCTCTTTATTAGCTATCAAGATTACAACGAAAAATTGATTTCTATTGTAAACGAATTGGACGAAAAGGTTCAAGAAAAACTTGAAATCAATACTTCCTTTAAATATTGCAATCTCCTGACTTTTCTCGACATCTATGATTATGTAGAGAAACACAATTTTACCACTGTTTTTATCGACGACATTAACTGGTTTAATGAAGGCATTCGAAGCTATACCGATCAATATTATAAAGAAACTTCAATCAAAGCGTTGTTATTCCTCTCGAAGAAATTGAATGTTAGGATTATTTTCACCTTGTCCATCGAAGAGTGTCATGATTATCCAGTTGAAAATTCAGTCAGAAACTTCTCATGGTCGCGCAACATTGTGAACGAATGTTCTCAAATTTACGTACTTTATCGTCCCTATTTCTATGGATATTCAACAGATCAGAATGGCGAAAGCCTTATTGACCAAATTCGGGTTATCTCGTTAAAGAATGAAAATCACAAAGAAGAGACAATCATTCTCGACAACCGCGAGTTAAAAATTTATACTGAAGAATTTGATCGAAATCAATATCACGGATTACTAATGTCATAACCAAGCTACTATGGAAAGGATTAAGTTATCGAAAGGATTAATTGTATTTGGAGGAAGTGCCGGTATAGGAAAGACCCGTTTTACATTAAAACTGGCAAACCACCTTGCAAAAAATGAAAAAGTATTGTATGTCAGTTATCAGGACTACAGGGAACACTCTGTATCCATTCTTGATGAAATGGGTGACCAACTTCATAAAAATTTGAAGATTAATACAAATATTGGTTATTTCAATGTAGCAAGCATTCTTCAACTGATCAAACATATAGAAACAAACTCGTTCACAACAGTATTTATCGATGATATTGATGGTTTTAAGCGAGGCCAGTTTACAGATTTCAATGAAGAAGAGCGAAATTCTGTGATCGATGCATTAGCGTTTATTTCCAAACTATTAGACATTACGATAGTCTTCAATCTTACACTGAAATGGTACAACAGTTCATTTCAATTTATCAAGCCTGGATTGCGGGATTTCGACTGGTCGAGAAATATTGTTTCTGAATGTACCCAGGTTTATGCTATTAACCGCCCATTCTTTTACGAGATCAACGAAGATGAAGAGGGCAATTCTGTTGAAAACCTCATCGAGATCATCAACCTCAAAAACGAACAGAACAAAACGAAAATCTACAATTTAGACAACTCAGAGTTAAAGATTTTCAATAACGGGAAGTGGGTAAATTAACTAAAAGCCAGACAATATGTATTCAGAAGAATTTAAAAAAATTGTAGACATCGCTATCTCTGAAAAAAAAGAACCTAACAGCAGTTTTTTTATTGGCAACGGTAATCCAAATGCTAAAATTTTAATTGTAGGTAAAGAAGTTGCCACTGAAGGGGAAACTCTTTTCGAGGTAAGAAACAGAACAAACTATGATAAAAATGCATTTTTCTGGGAGGAAAATATTAAGGAAAATATTGTCAGCATTGAAAAAGATTGGAATTTGAAAGAATATTTGGAAGATGAATCAGCAACAAATAATCCGCTGTTTGCTTTTAAAGGTGTAAAAATCAGCGATCATAAGGAGGGTCAAACTTGGAGAAAATATCAAAAACTTCATGATTTTATTTTTCGTGGAGAGAAACTATCAAATTTATATCGACCTTATGACTTTCAATCAAATTTCTTTTTGACAGAAATGAGTGATGCTCCCTCCAAAAGAACAAAAGATGCACAAGAGAAAGAAGACTTTCAAATAAAATTAGACCATAGAAGAAATACGTTTTTCAAATCAGAATTCATACAACAATTTCCAGTTATCGTTCTTGCATGTGGCAACTACATTAAAAACCATGGCAATGAAAGACAAATTGACAAAACATTCGGTGTAAAATATTTTCCAAAAGAGAAAGAAGATGGTTTATCCTACTGGATTCATTACAACGATGAATCATGCAATCCCAAATTAGTTATACATACTAATCAATTAAGTGGTAGTGCGGCATCGAATGAATTGCTGAAACAAATTGGAAAAACTATACGGGAATTTGCTAAACGGCACAACCTTTTTCCTGTTACCGAAAACACTTTTCCTTCAATGACCAAATC
>CAZRXT010000272.1:0-3753 GCA_964604035.1 uncultured Prolixibacteraceae bacterium
AAAAATGCTTTTGGATTTCCCATGATTGTAAATTTTTTAATTGAATTTAATTCTTCAGATGATTTTAATAATCGTACTCTACTTGTGCTATTTTCTTTTTAATAGCCTCCATCTTTTCATCATGAAGAACCTTTTTGTATTCAATTGGCATTACTTTAATGAACTTGTCAATGTAAGTATCCCAGTTGTCGAGAATTTTCTTAGCTAAAGGACTTGCAGTGTAGCGATAATGTGCTGCAATTAACCCTTGCAATTCGTGAGCATCTGCACTATCTTCTATCAGCGATAACTCAACCATTTCCATATTACAGAAATAATCGAAGTTGTCTTTTTCGTTCAACACATAAGCCAAACCGCCGCTCATACCAGCAGCAAAGTTGCGGCCTACTTCTCCCAGCACAACAGTACGTCCGCCGGTCATGTATTCACAACAATGGTCTCCAGCACCTTCAACAACAGCAATTGCACCACTGTTTCTTACGCAGAAACGTTCTCCTACAATTCCGTTGATATATATCTCGCCAGTTGTTGCACCATAAAGCATGGTATTTCCTGAGATGATATTATTTTCAGGAGCAAAAGTTGAGCCTTTTGGAGGTACAACAATGATTTTACCTCCCGACAAGCCTTTGCCCAAATAGTCGTTTGCTTCGCCTTCGAGCCTGAATGTCACACCTTTTGCAAGGAATGCACCAAAGCTTTGACCAGCGGAACCTTGGAATGTACAGCGAATGGTATCGTGAGGTAACCCTTCATTTCCGTAATGTTTTGCAATCTCGCCCGAAAGCATTGCTCCAACTGTGCGGTCGGTGTTGCAAATTGTTCTCGACAATTCGGTTGGAACGTGAAGTTCTATCGATGGCATTGCAGCTTTAATCAATTCACGATCTTGAACATTTTCAATTTTGTGATCCTGCAATTTTACTTGTTTGATAGCATATTGCGAAGCCTCTGCAGGCAACGACAGTAGTTTCGATAAGTTAACTTTTTTGGTTTTCTCGTTAGATTCAGAAGGGACAAATTGAATTAAATCGGTACGTCCAATGATGTCATCTAATTTTTCGAATCCCATTTCGGCAAGGTGCTCGCGCACATCTTCGGCAAGGAAGTTGAAGAAGTTAACGAGGTATTCGTAACGGCCAACAAAACGCTTGCGAAGTTTTTCATCTTGAGTGGCAACACCTACTGGGCAAGTGTTGATATGGCATTTGCGCATCATAACACAACCGAGAACGATAAGTGCACTTGTAGCAAAACCATACTCTTCGGCACCCAATAAAGCTGCATGTATAATATCTTTTCCGGTTTTTAGCTGCCCATCGGCCTGTAAACGTACCTGACCTCTCAGGTTGTTCATTACCAATGTTTGCTGTGTTTCGGCCAATCCTAATTCCATTGGCAGACCAGCATGTTTGATAGAACTTGAAGGACTAGCTCCAGTTCCGCCTTCGCAACCACTAATTAAGATCATGTCGGCCTTTGCTTTTGCTACACCGGCAGCAATTGTTCCAACACCACTTTCAGACACCAATTTCACACTTACGCGAGCCTGAGGGTTCACATTCTTCAGGTCGAAAATAAGCTGAGCTAAATCCTCGATAGAATAAATGTCGTGGTGCGGTGGTGGCGAAATGAGAGAAATTCCAGGAATTGAGTGACGGGTTTTAGCAATAATCTGATCTACTTTATAACCAGGTAATTGTCCGCCTTCGCCAGGTTTTGCCCCTTGCGCAATTTTGATCTGCAATTCATCGGCATTCACCAAATATTCTGTAGTTACACCAAAACGGCCAGAAGCTACTTGTTTAATAGCACTGCGGCGGTTCAAACCATCTTCGCCAATTTTATAACGCAAAGGATCTTCCCCTCCTTCTCCGGTGTTACTTTTTCCGCCTAGAATATTCATTGCAATTGACATGGCTTCGTGAGCCTCGCGGCTAATTGAGCCATAAGACATTGCACCTGTAACGAAACGTTTAGTAATTTCTGATGCAGGTTCAACCTTGTCGATTGATATTGATTTTCCTTTTTTGAATTGCATGAAGTCGCGAAGGAAAATTGGATCGGGCTTACAGTCAACAATATTGGTGTATTCCTTAAACTTTTTGTAACTACCTAAACGGGTTGCAAGCTGAAGAGTTGAAATGGTTTCAGGGTTCCAAGCATGAGATTCTCCATTCTTGCGATAGGCGTACTGCCCTTTGTTTTCGAGGCTTTTACTATCGGAGGATTCATCGAAAAACGCTTTTTTGTGAGCCGCGATTGATTCTTTGGCGATATCTTCGACACCAATTCCTTCAATTCGCGATGATGTTCCTCTGAAATATTTGTTCAAAACATCAGAAGCAATTCCAACAGCCTCAAATATTTGGGCACCGCGATAACTTCTGAGTGTTGAAATTCCCATTTTTGAAAGAACTTTCAATAATCCCTTATTGATAGACTTGATGTAGTTCTTTTCAGCGGTATGGAAATCGAGTTGAAGATCGTTCTTTTTAACTAAATCTTCTAAAACAGCAAACGACAAATAAGGGTTGACGGCTGTAGCTCCGTATCCAAAAAGTAAAGCGAAATGCATTACTTCGCGAGGCTCGGCAGTCTCTACAACAACTGCAATTTGCATCCTCTTCCTTTTTTCAATCAGGTAGTGGTGAACTGCCGAAACTGCCAATAACGAAGGTATTGGAACGTGAGTTTCATCTACTCCCCTATCGCTTAATATTATATAGTGATATTCGTCGTTAACAGCTTGTTCTGCTTTGTGACAAAGTTCATCAACTGCTTTTTCTAATGCCGAAGGTCCTTCACTTGGATCGAAAAGCATAGGAAGTGTCAATGCTTTAAATCCTTTGTAACGAAGGTTTTTCAGAATGTCAAATTCTGTATTTGTTAAGATTGGACTTGACAATTTTACCATCTTACACAAATCGGGCGATGCTTCGAGCAGGTTACCATCCTGAGCTCCAATATATAGAGTCAGAGACATTACCAACTCTTCTCGTATTGGGTCGATTGGCGGGTTGGTAACTTGAGCAAACAATTGTCGGAAATAAGAAAATAACGATTGTGGTTTATTCGACAGAACAGCCAGCGGAGTATCGTTCCCCATTGATGAAATAGGTTCCTTGCCTTCGCTTGCCATTGGTATAATTAACCTTTCAACATCTTCTTTACTGTAATCGAAGACCTTTAACTGTTTGTCGAAGTTTTCAACGCTATTTTTCACATCACGCCCCGAAGAAATGTTGTCGAGACTGATGCGGTTTTTGTTGAGCCATTCTCTGTAAGGATGAGCTTTAGCTAAGCTATCTTTCAACTCAGCATCGTAATAAACCTCACCCTTTTCGGTGTCGACCATCAACATTTTTCCAGGTTTAAGACGGCCTTTTTCTTTTATATTAGAAGCTTCAAATGGAATAACGCCAACTTCAGAAGCAACAACAATCATATCGTCTTTAGTAATCAGATAGCGTGCAGGGCGTAATCCGTTACGGTCGAGCAAACCTCCGGCATATCGTCCGTCGGAAAACAAAAGCGTAGCTGGGCCATCCCAAGGCTCCATCAAAATACTGTGGTATTCATAGAAAGATTTTAATTCTTCTGAGATCGGGTTTTTGTCATTCCAACTTTCAGGAATCAACATTGCCAATGCGTGTGGTAACGTTTTCCCTGTCATGACAAGAAACTCTAAAATATTATCGAGCGAAGCACTGTCGCTCATTCCTGGTTGTACCAATGGGAGAATTTCGTTAA
>CAZRXT010000273.1:0-3745 GCA_964604035.1 uncultured Prolixibacteraceae bacterium
GAAGGTTCTTCCAATATTACAATTGGACCCGAAAGCGGAACTACAATTACAATTAGTATTCAATCGAACACTAGTTGGACTGCAACATCTAACCAATCGTGGCTAAAAGTATCGCCAGCTTCGGGAACCAACAACGGAGCTGTAACCGTTAATGCCGAACCAAACCAACTGGCCGATGATAGGCAGGGAACGATAACAATTACAGCAAACGGCGTTTCGATTACTATTGTTGTAACCCAAACCGGCAGTGTCGATAATATGGTTAATGTAACATTTAGAGTTGATTTGACCTATGTTGATTTTGATTTCGACGAATTTTTTATAACTGGTACATTTAACGATTGGGGAGAAAGAATACTGATGACAGCTGAAGGTAAAATTATGACAACAACCTTAAAGCTGCCAAAAAACAAATCTTTTCAGTATAAGTATTTGTACACCAACAATGGAACTGAATATTGGGACGAAGTAAAAGGTGATTGTACTACAAACGATAATTGGAAAAACCGTATTGTTAATGTATCTGACAACGATATGGTGCTCGATTTAGTCTATTATGGGTTGTGCAACCATGATGCCTTAACAGCTCTTGCGGGCCCCGATCAGGAAGTAAATGGTGGTGAAACTGTTTATTTATCAGGAAATTATATGGGTGCTTTTAACAACACAGCAATTAACTACGAATGGCATGCTCCCGAAGGAATTGTGTTGAGTTCAAGTACCAATCAGAATCCAACTTTTTCTGCTCCTTCATCAAATATTGATGCCTATTATGTATTGTTACTTTACGTAAGTAGCGGTGCTCTTACTTCGGCTCCCGACGAAGTAACAATTTTGGTTAAAAAGAGTACAAGTTCAGTTGAAGATCATGCATCGAAAGCTGATATGAGAGTGTATCCAAATCCGAACAGCGGGGTTTTCGAAATTGATTTAGGACTTTACGGTGAATCATGCCAATTAACAATATTTAATTCAATTGGAGCTAAAATTCACCAAGCCATAATGAACCAAACGGGCAAAGTGTTTATCGATATTAAAAATCATAAACGGGGTGTATATTTTGTAAATGTGAAAAACGACAAAATAAATCAGACACGACAAATTGTGATAAGATAAAATGTTTGATTTTCAATAAATTGCTAGGGTGTCTAAAAAAGATTAGGCACCCTCTTTTTTTTGCACACCTATCGGTTCTGCAAGCTTGCAACCAGCAGTTTACACCTCCAAGTTTTGCTACATTTCACCCGCTTTATTACAACAATAGCAACTCATGGAATAAATACGCAGCTATATAGAGTCGTCATACTGATGTCTAAAATATGTACACATAAAATATTAAACCAATATCTTCAATTTTCTCTTTTGGAATATTAATTATCTTGACAACCAAATCTTTAAATTCTCAATAATTGTAAAGTTGATTGTTTCCCTAATCCACCATCACAAACCCCGCCCAATAATACGCACTAGGATAAACCTGCCGAACCTCTTTTTGAGCTTCCCTGAAAGCATTGTGTTTACTCATTCCATTGAGGTATTCACAAATTCAGCACAGGAGAAAGCCGGAAAGCCTATTGTTTCGACGATTTGGGAACCGAACAAAAACTCAAATACTATGGTAACGAGTGCAATGTAATGGCTGAAATTTTGCTGAATCGTACGAGCAGTTCATTCCCCATGGAGTGATTCCCCACATCACAACCAACCTTTCTGCCAGCGAAATCGAAACGTTCTATGGCAACCGGGTTCGGTCAAGGATGAGAGAAATGTTCAATCTCATTTCGTTCTCATCCGATTCAAAAGACAAAAGAAGATGAATCGTAATTGTTTTCGTTTGCAATCTGCTACGTTCATGATAGTAAATCGCAAAAATGATATTCTAAAACGCTGGTGGAAACAGGTTGCTTCGTTAAAAACCTTAGTCTCGTTTGAATCATATTCATCATTTAATCATCAAAATCACAGTTCAAACGGCTGATTTGTCCAGTTTTTTAACGAATAAACTGGACATTTATCTATATTTGCGAAAAATAAAATGTTTTGAAAACATCTGAATACATACAGTTTAAGATTGAAAGATTGCCTAAGGGTTATGTATTCACCTATGAGGATTTTGTATCTGAGGTAAATAACAAGGAAGCGGTTATAAAAAGCCTCAACAGAATGGCTCTTTCCGGGAAAATAGGAAAACTGGCTAAAGGTAAATTTTACAAACCTGAAAGTACGGTTTTCGGAACGTTATTGCCCGATCAGTCTCAGATTGTAAAAGACCTGCTGGAAAAGGATGGCAAACTAATTGGCTACCTCACAGGGTACAGCATTTACAACAAGTTGGGGTTGTCTACACAAATAAGCAACACAATCCAGATCGGAAAAAACGAAGTGCGTTCGTCGTTAAAACGAGACCGGTATAAAATTTCGTTTATCAAACAGAAGAACAATATCACAAAAGAGAATATACCTCTGCTCCAGATACTGGACGCAATCCGGTTTATTTCAAAAATACCCGGCACAACGGTTTCTGATTCATGTAAACGACTACTATCTATACTGCAAAACCTTACACCAAAGGAAAAAAGTACAGCAACTCGGCTGTCATTAAAGTATCCGCCATCAACAAGGGCTTTACTGGGTGCACTTTGGGAGCAATTGGGAGAAAAAGAGCAATTGCCATTGCTCCAAAAATCGTTGAATCCGATTACTTCATACAAGCTCGGAATACCAGCAAATGTTTTATCCACAACTGAAAACTGGAATATTAAATGAGGTTACATCAGAATAAAACACTTTTTGATCAGGCTGTACGGGCAACAGCACAACAAAAAGGGCTGCCTGAAATCTACATCGAGAAAGACTATTGGGTGACTTTAGCCTTACATGCAATTTTCAGTAGTTCAATTGGCGTTGAGACGGTTTTTAAAGGTGGAACGTCACTTTCCAAATGTTTTGGTTTGATTGATCGCTTTTCTGAAGACATTGACCTGGTCGTTCTTCGTAAAGAAAATGAAACGAACAACCAGCTTACCAACAAAATTAAAACCATTTCGCAGGTGGTGTCTGAGGTGTTGCCCGAAGTTGAGATAGAAGGGATCACTCACAAACGGGGAATGATCAGGAAGACTGCACACAGTTATGAGAAAAACTTTCAGGGCAATTATGGCCAGATTCGCGATGTGATTATTGTTGAGGCATCTTGGTTGGGAAGCCACGAACCTTTTTCAGAACAAACCATTAGTTCTTACATTTTTGAAATGATGGTAAAAACTGGACAGCTGAAACTGGCTGAAGAATACGATATGCAGCCGTTCGTTGTTTTTGTTTTGGATGTTAAACGCACACTGTGTGAGAAAATAATGAGCTTGGTTCGTTTCTCATACTCAGATCAGCCAATAGCTGATCTGCGCAGCAAAATCCGCCACACATACGATATTCACCAATTATTACAAAACCCTGCAATTGCAGATTTCTTTCAATCCGACGATTTCGATGAAATGCTGCATCGCGTTGCAACGGAAGATAAAGTCAGCTTCAAAAACAACAATCAATGGCTGAAACAGCATCCGGTTGATTCTTTGTTCTTTTCTGATTTGGAAAATACATGGGATCAGATAAAAAGTACATATTCAGGCGATTTTAGCTTTCTGGTTTATGGCAAACTACCCAATGAGAATGAAGTATTTCAAAGCCTGTGGAAAGTTAAGAACAGGATTGAAAAGTTAAACTGGAGTTTTTAACTGGGCTGAAG
>CAZRXT010000274.1:0-1253 GCA_964604035.1 uncultured Prolixibacteraceae bacterium
GAGTGCGAAACATTGTTTCCCACCATTGCTTTTTTTCCGGTTATTTGACAAACTTGTGACATCGTCTTATTTTTTCTCTAGAACACTTTTTTCAAACAGACCGCAAAATAAGCACTTTTAAATCTAAGATACAAGTAATTGAATTAATTTTTTTTCATCAAATTCACACAAATTAGAACCGTCTTATTTTTTGATAGTTGCAAGTGTTTCAATGTTTATTCATTGGTTATTTTTTCATTCAGCTGATCGATTTTGGTAAAGTTTTGTGTAAATATCCTATTTTAGGGTATGCAAAATCACAAACAACATTATTACCCAACAACACTTGAAGCAGTTCATCTACTGGTTTTATATCTGGTCCTTCAATCGTTCATCGATTTTCCATTGGCCATGTTCGATTATCAGAAAGGTACAGATCTATTATCGAACACTTGGATCAGCTTCATTTCTAATTTATGCGTTACTGCTTTCATTTTCTTTTATGGATACAAAAAGGCCCAAAATAAGTTCTCGAACATCTTTGCTTTAAAACGGTTCAATCCCGCACTAATATTTTCGCTGGTTATCATTTTGCCCGCGCTGCAATATCTTATTGGTTTTTTGAATACCGGTATCGAGAAAATACTTCCTGCACCTGAGTGGTTCTGGGAGTTGTTTGAAAAGATTATTGAGAATCGCTTTGGTTTCCTTGGCGCGGTATTTAAAGTTGCCATTTTAGCTCCAATTATTGAAGAGACTCTTTTCAGGGGAATCATAATGCATGGATTTATGCGCAATTACAAAAACTGGTACTCAATCGTAATTTCTGCCCTCATGTTCTCAATTTATCATCTCAATCCTTGGCAAATGCCATACACATTCTTTCTGGGATTGTTACTTGGCTGGCTTATGGTGAGGTCGCAATCTCTGACACTTTGCATCATTGCCCACTCACTGAACAATCTAATTGTCTTGCTTTCTATCACTTATCACAACCAACTATCAGAAAGCTGGATCTCAAAATTTTCAACGTTTGAAAATATCACAATTAGTGTTTTTGCCTTAATTATTGGCAGTATTTCAATCTATTACATCACTAAAAAGAAGAAACCCAAATCAATTACAACTTGATATTTATCTCTATTTTTGGTTGAACCTTATTATTGACTTATGATTACAACTCTACTTATACTTTTCTATCTGCTAACACCATTGTTAATTCTTTACCTCTGCCATAAGTCGAAAACACTACAAAAGATTGGCGCAATTATCAT
>CAZRXT010000274.1:1353-3739 GCA_964604035.1 uncultured Prolixibacteraceae bacterium
TGCTATTTTTTATCACAATAGCACAACAACTTATGAATAAAATACTTCCTCACTTCAACGGAAAGGGCAAACGTAGAAAAACCAAAGAGATTATCAAAGAAAGTGAAGGAAAAGATCATTTTATCGATTATGCAAGATGGGATGTTACTCTTCCACTTTTGGGTGCATTAGGACTTTCGGTACTAATTTTTGCAGTGGGCGGAGGACTAAGCCTGTTGGTTCCAAAAGATATGCAAATGGCAGTTATAATCCTCACTATTACAACACTTGCAATTTTGTTGGGGCTTATTCCTCGAATTAATAAAATTCAAAAGACCTTTGAACTTGGCATGTACCTGATTTTGGTTTTCAGTCTGGTGGTTTCGTCGATGGCCGATTTTAGCAACATTTTCAGAATCGAATACCTGAACCTGTTTTTATATGTATCCATTGCAGTATTTGGATCAATGCTCATCCACGTATTTTTTTCATGGATTTTCAAAATAGATACCGACACTACAATTATTACAATTACAGCACTTTCGATGTCTCCTCCTTTTGTTCCTGTTGTAGCCGGAGCCCTAAAAAACAAGGAGATTATTGTTACCGGAATTACGATCGGGGTTTTTGGGTACGCAATTGGAAATTACCTAGGAATTGCAATTGCCTATTTTTTGAAGGCATTATAAATTTTTATTCCACCTCTTCGTATTCAGCATCGATTGTGCTTGGCTCTTCGGGTTGTGGTTTTGGACCTTTTAGTTTTCGAACACTAAACGACCAGATTATCTGACCAAGTCCAATAATGGCAATAAAACCACCAACAACGAGCATGATTGTTTTTTCGGAACTCGATGGGTTTATGAGCATGAAAAAACCAGCTAAAAGTGATAATATTGAGATAATTACCATTAATGGAGAAAAGCCAGAAGAGTTTCGCCCTGCCAATTGAGAACCCAACATTGAAAAGCCGACAACAATCATCAGAAATGAGATCAAGAAGATAAAAAAGCCGGCAACAAAAGAGGGCGCAAAAAACAAAAACGCACCAAAAAACAGGCTTCCAAAACCGCGAGGTGCAATACGAAATGGTGAATCCTCTTTTTTAGTCCGCCCAACTAAACCAACAATCAGATTTGCAGCACCATCGAGAGCCAGCAAGCACCCTAAAAACCGTATAAACATTTCAACAGTTACCTCTGGAAAGAAAAATGTAGAAATCCCTACAAGAAGGTAAATTACTCCCTTAACAAGAATACGATTTGCATTTACTGGACTTTGGAAAAGCATAATTTATAATTTTTGGCAAAGATAATTGATTCCTTATTCGTAAAGCTCCAACTTTTCTTTTTTTCAAAGTTCGATTATTGTTAAAATTCATCTTTTTAAAGAAAAAAAACAACATTTTTTAAGTTGGAAAGATTGAATATCAAATGTTTTTCTAAATTTAACCACAAAAAATAAGAAACCTAAACCTTAGCAAACACATGAAAAAACTCTTCTTTTCAATTTTAATAGTTGCGACCTGTTTATCAACAGCAAAAGCTCAAATCATAAGTCAATACATTGAAACATCGAGTGGAACTACGCCTAAAGGAATAGAGATATGGAACAACACATCATCCACGCTAAACTTTAGCACCAACAATTTGGTAATAGAAAAAGGCACAAACGGAGCTATTCCTTCGCCGGATTTCACGCTAAGCTCTGGAACATTAGCAGCAAATGCAGTGTTGGTTATCGGAACCTCTGACATGCAAACTATAACAGAAAGCAATGGTTCAACCTTCCACTTAAAAGCCTTTACATTCAATGGCGACGATGCTTTGGTTGTTAAATACGGAGGAGTTATCACGGACGTTTTGGGAGTACCGGGGAGCGATCCCGGCACGGCCTGGTCAGGTAGCGGAGTTTCTACTGCTGATAAAAACATTGCAATAAAAGTAGGCATAACAACCGGCGACACCGATGGTTGGATTGACCCGTCGTTAAGATTTGAAACCGTTTCGACCAACAATTCGGCTACAGGATTTGGGATAGCGCCTCTTGCTCCTACTCCGTCAATTGCTACCAGTAATGCTACACTTTCCAACTTCAACTATGTTATTGAAAAAGGGCCATCGGGCGGTCAATCGTTTGTTGTAAGTGGAATATGGCTTTCAGAAAATATCTCCATAACACCTACGGCCAATTACGAAATTTCATTAGATAATATTTCATTCCAAAGCACAGCCATTACACTCACAGAATCGAGCGGAACTGTAGCAAATACAACTGTTTATACTCGGCTAAAACAAGGGTTAAGCGAAGGGTTTTATAACGAGAACATTAGCCTGACATCAACGGGAGTGCCTACGAAAACCGTTCTGTGCACTGGAAGAGTTTGTGCAATTCCAAATGCTTGGAT
>CAZRXT010000275.1:0-1601 GCA_964604035.1 uncultured Prolixibacteraceae bacterium
TCGCTAAAACGGTATCTCAGCAGTAGAGATGGATTGAGCGATATTTCACTGAAAACAAATACTGGCACATCAGTTGTTGAGTACGAAAAGTATTGCTTAAACTGCCCCCCAAAATAGAGGTTCAAATTACCTGTTTCATTTGCACTGATTAAGCGCAAATATTCAACAGTTAATTCATTCTGAATAAGGCTGCTTTTAGAAAAAGTAGCCGTATCCTCCCGAATGACACCATTATGATTTGGCGAAGAGATTAAAAAACTCCTCTCCTTAAATTCATCAGGAGATGTGAAATTATAAACAAAATTGAGGTTTGCTTTGAAAATCGAATTCTCGGTAATGTTGGCAAACGAAAGCCAGTTTGGAGACTGGCTAGAACTGTAAATCAAGGGGCTAACTTTGCGATCAATCATCCTGAATTGAGAATAGCCCGTACCAAACGATAAGTAGGTGTACCTCTTTTCTGTGGAATCATTGCCAGCAAAAACTGAAATTGACAAACAAAACAGCAGTGTTGCTAAGAAGAATTTTTTATTCATAAGTATGATAATTTTTTTCAAAAAGACTCATTTTTTTGGAAAAGGTTGCAATCTACAATTTTCATGTTTTGAATTTATAATCAACAAAAATGACAGCAACCATTATTTTTCATTTCTTTGTTATGTAATTACCTAAATACAACCAACTTCCCAAAAGATGATCAGATTGGCATTGCTTTCATTTTTCTTTCTGATTTTGGCCTGCAATACGTTTGCCAAAACCACCGATTTTCCAACTCAACCGCTGGTAATCAATTCATTTAGTCCCGACACATCATTGCCTCAACATAAAATCAACAAATCGGTACTGGCAGCTGCAATTGTTACCGAGTCGGCAGTTTACATCGGAGGCATGTCGTACCTGCAATTTGTTTGGTACAAAGATCACGAAAGGGTTCCGTTTGAATTCTACAACGACAATGCAGGATATCTGCAAATGGATAAATTAGGACACGCTTATACCTCTTATTTTGAAAGCTATACTGCATACCACTGGCTCAGGAAAGCAGGGGTAAGTAAAAACAAGGCTCTGCTTTTTGGTGGCACAATGGGTATTTTACTGCAAGCTCCTATCGAAATATTCGACGGCATGTACGAAGGCTGGGGCTTTTCGTGGGGCGATATTATTGCCAACACCTCGGGATCTGCGTTATTGATTGGACAAGAGTTGCTATTCGATGAGCAGATTGTCAGGCACAAAATGAGCTTTTCAAAATCAGAATACTTCGATCAGGCAAACGGTTACCTTGGCGAAACTGTCTTTCAAAGTTTTTTCTACGATTACAACAGTCACACCCACTGGTGGTCGGCAAATGCAAACAGGTTAATAATGAAAGAAAAGTTGCCTTCGTGGATCAACTTTTCGCTTGGATACAGTGCCAATGGCATGTTTGGCGAATTCGAAAACCGCAACTATTATCACGGCGCAAAACTCCCTCAAGTCGATCGTACTCGTCAGTTTCTTTTCTCGCTCGATGTCGATTGGGAAAAAATTCCAACCAATTCTCGCTTTCTGAAAACAGTTTTTAAAGGCCTCAATTTTGTGAAAGTTCCTTTCCCTGCCAT
>CAZRXT010000275.1:1701-3723 GCA_964604035.1 uncultured Prolixibacteraceae bacterium
TAAACAAAGCTGCCGACAACATTCGAATTTTAGCAGCCTCAATGGTTGAAAAAGCCAAATCGGGCCACCCGGGAGGCGCTATGGGTGGAGCTGATTTCATGAACATCTTATATACTGAGTTCTTGAATTACGACCCATCAGATATGAAATGGATTAACCGCGATAGGTTCTTCCTCGACCCAGGTCACATGTCTCCAATGCTTTACGCACAGTTAGCACTTGCCGGAAATTACAGCATGGAAGATTGCGCTAATTTCCGCCAATGGGGAAGCGTAACACCCGGACACCCCGAAGTTGATGTTGAACGTGGCGTTGAAAATACATCTGGACCGCTTGGCCAAGGCCACGTTATGGCTGTTGGTGCTGCAATTGCCGAACGCTTTATGGTTGCACGCTTTGGCGAATGGATGGCTCACAAAACTTATACTTTCATTTCTGACGGTGGTGTTCAGGAAGAAATTTCGCAAGGCGCAGGCCGTTTAGCCGGTTACCTTGGATTGAACAACCTGATCATGTTCTACGATTCAAACGACATTCAGCTTTCGACCGAAACTAACGAAGTTACTGTCGAAAATACCGAAATGAAATACAAAGCCTGGGGATGGAACGTAATGACCATCAACGGAAACAATGCTGACGAAATTCGCGCTGCATTGAAAGCCGCTCAAACCGAAAAAGAGAGACCAACCCTCATTATTGGAAAAACAATTATGGGCAAAGGTGCTGTTAAAGAAGACGGTTCGAGCTACGAACGCAAGTGCGCAACACACGGTATGCCTCTGGGTGAAGCTGGTGCATCGTACGAAAAATCAATCGAAAACCTTGGTGGCGATCCTAAAAATCCATTTGTTATCTTCCCTGAAGTTCAGGAATTGTATGCAAAACGCCGCGAAGACTTGATAAAAGCCGCTTCTTTGAAAAAAGACGAACAATACAAATGGGAAACTGAAAACCCAGAATTAGCTGCAAAATTAAAAAGCTTCTTCTCGAACGAAATTCCTGCCATCGACTACTCAAAAATTGAGCACAAAGCTGGTTTGGCATCACGCGCATCGTCAGCAAATGTTCTTACTGTTTTTGCAGAACAAATTGAAAATATGGTTGTTTCATCGGCCGACTTATCAAACTCTGATAAAACCGATGGTTTCTTGAAGAAAACCACAGCATTCAAAAAAGGCGATTTCAGCGGAAAATTCCTTCAGGCAGGTGTAAGCGAACTTACTATGGCTTGCGTTATGAATGGTATGGCACTTCACGGTGGTATTATCGCAGCTTGCGGAACATTCTTCGTATTCAGCGATTATATGAAACCAGCTGCACGTATGGCTGCATTGATGCAACTTCCAGTGAAATATATCTGGACACACGATGCTTTCCGCGTAGGCGAAGATGGCCCTACTCACCAACCTGTTGAACAAGAAGCTCAAATCCGTTTATTGGAAAAACTGCAAAACCACAGCCACAAAAATTCGATGTTGGTATTGCGCCCAGCCGATAGCGCCGAAACAAGCGTTGCTTGGAAACTGGCGATGGAAAACATCGACACTCCAACAGCTTTGATTTTGTCGCGTCAGGGAATTAAAGACCTGCCAGCAAAAACAAACCGTTACGAAGAAGCTTTGCAAGCAAACAAAGGTGCATACATTGTTACCGATAGCGAAGGAACTCCAGATATTATACTTCTTGCAAGTGGTTCAGAAGTAAGCACGCTTGTTGCAGGTGCCGAACTTTTAGCTAAAGATGGAGTAAAATGCCGCATTGTTTCTGTTCCTTCTGAAGGTTTATTCCGTTCGCAAAGTGCAGAATATCAGCAATCAATTTTGCCTGCTGGCGTTAAAAAATTCGGTATGACTGCCGGACTTCCAGTTACCCTCGAAGGGTTAGTTGGTGCCGACGGTAAAGTATTTGGAATGCCATCGTTCGGATTCTCAGCTCCTGCTGGTGTTCTCGATGTAAAACTTGGCTACACAGGCGAAAATGTTTACAATCAGGTAAAAGAAATACTTGGATAATCAATTACAA
>CAZRXT010000276.1:0-3684 GCA_964604035.1 uncultured Prolixibacteraceae bacterium
CGTTCAGCATCAAGCAAAAAACGCTTATTAGTTTCTTCCGTAATAATTGAAGCCGGATGAGTTGAAGGATGAACGTAATTGTTTGCATTTACGGCAACACCTTGTAATTTAGTTCGTTCAGCATCAAGCAAAAAACGCTTATTAGTTTCTTCCGTAATAATTGAAGCCGAGTGGCTTTCAGGATGAGTATAGTTATTAGCATTATCGGCAACACCCAAAAGTTTATCGCGTTCAACTTGAGTAATAAAACGATCAAAAACAATACCTGTTTTAGTTCGACGATAACAAGTATCAGAATCTACATTGTAAGCCCTTTGACCAACAAGTAAATGAACGGAAGAATCAAAACCGACATCTCCCGGAACAAGATTTGCAGGATTAGGAACAAGAGGAACAGTATCCCCAAACAAAAGCAAATCAACCGTTATTGCATTATGTTTGTGCATGTTAATTTTCTGGAGGATTTATGTCATTAAAAGAAATATCTCCAATTGGAAAAAAACTGGATAGAAAAGATACTCCTGAAATACCCGGCAATCGGTCACCCAAGAAATAAAGATTTGAAAAACCCGGAGCATAGACCAAAACCAAGGCTTCATTATTAGTAATCTCAAAATTAATAGGATCACCATAAAACGAAGGACTATAACTAAAAAAAAGAAAACAAGATTCAGCAATAGACAAAACACCATCAACTAAATGCGAATCTAAATAATCCTGATCAACATTAATAAACTTCATATCATCAAAAATTAAAGGAATAAATAAATTAAAAGGAGTTAACACCGAATTTACAGGAAGACCAACTTTGTCGAAACCCAATTTAGCAAGAGGATTAAACTCATAACTCATAGTTAAATCCTCCTTAATTGGTAAAGATAATTAGCACGATCAGCCCAATTATGTATAAAATCGAATATCCCGTTTTCAGGGCATAGGAAACGTTTTTCAGTTCCCGTAGTGCTGATTTTGACAATAGCGCATTTTGTTTCGTCGCCATTGTTTGCAAATCCGAGGTAGATTTCAGAATCCGAAACAATATCAACCAAATTTGGTTGTATGCTGTTTTCTTCAAGTGTCGAAATGCCTAACATACTAGTTTTGTGTTAATTTTTGGTACAACAGTACACCGCCCAACAGTATAAGAAGAACGGCGATCGAAATATTTAAAGTTTTATTCATAACAGTTTATAATTTAGAGTTATACAGTTAAAAGTGAGTGATATTTTTCATCAATTGCGTAAAGTATTTTTGTTTGAACTTCGCGCTTGGTAATCTGTTCGTTTTTGTCAAGATCAAGCCCAGAGTTTTGTTTTGCAATCTTCTTAATTAGCTCATCAGAACCCAAAGAACCACAAACAAAATCGAGATATTCACCAACCTCACGAGGACGGAACACACAGAAATAAACATCAACAAAAGCTTTCATTTTGCCCCGGTAGTTCGAAAGATACTTTTCAACGTAATCGAGCTGTTTTAAGTTGCTCATGTTGTAAATGTCCTGACCAGTCAAGCCCCAAGCCTTACAAGTATTTGGCATAAACTGAATGAGGCCAACGCCACGAGTTAAAGCAAGTTCGAAATCGGTTTTACCTAGTTTCGAGTCGCCAGCCTGTCGGTTCACAGCTTTAGGATCAAATTTGTTTCAATTCCAGTATGGTGCGATTGATAGCAAATAGCAATCAACAAACGAATGAATTTTACCCGTTTCAATTCCAGTATGGTGCGATTGATAGCCGTTCGACGACTCAAAAAATAAAGCTCATTTTCAGTGAGCTAACAAATACAAAAATAGAATTTTTCTCGAATTTTATCGTCGTTCTCTAAAAAGGTAATTTTGCCTGATAGTCGACAACTTGAACTATGTGTTTGTTTTTCAATATGTCAAAGAACAAAATCTTTCATTTTTTCTTCAAATTGTATTCGTTTTACCTATTCATTCAGGTTATCGACAACTTCAATTATAAAAAAGTGTCGAGGTTTTGACGCTCATGCCCAACAATTTCCTTGTCTAACCATTTTTCCTGCCGGGTTTTAAATATAATCAAGCTGTCGGTTTCCTCGTCCATAATAAGCATGGCTCGGTGTTTCAATTCTAGCAGCTTCACTTCTGTTATTTCACCTTCAAATACCGAATTCTGAATCCAGTTCAAATATCTTCTGCAAAGCTTCAGCATCTTTCCAACACGTTTTTGACCAACATCGTACATTGCAATTACATACATTACCACCACATTTTAAACGGTTTATATTCTTCAATATCCAGCAAATGCTTTTGCAACTTGTAGCATTCTAGTTTGATCAGGTGCTTGTAGCTTACCGATCGGTTTAAACTCCGGTGTTTGATGGTTTCTTCAAGCCGTTCCTCAAATGCCTGAACAAACGTTTTCTTTCCACCTGCTTTTAACGTAACTCGGTTTAACTGTTCATCAAAATCATTGGTTTGAATCATTTTCTTATTCATTACCTTAAAAATGACCCGATCGACCAGCAGGGGTTTGAATACTTCAGCCAAATCGAGCGACAATGAAAAACGCCGTTCGCCAGGTTCGTGCAAAAAACTAATGGTTGGGTTCAGTTGCGTTTGATGGATTGCTCGTAAACATTGGCTGTAACACATCATATTGCCAAACGAAATCAGGGCATTTACTTCATTCGTCGGAGGACGGTAACTTCTTCCTCCCATGCTGAAGTCGTTAATGATGAGCTCAAAAGCTTCGTAATAATTTTTACGGATGTTCCCCTCAATACCCATTAACTCGTCAATGGCGGTAGTTTCCGGAATTTTTTCGCTAAGCCCTTGCATGACTTCGATGATTGGTTCCAGCTCTTTTCCACGCGAATTATAATAGCGAAGATTTTTAAGCATGTTGTAGGTTGCCCCATCTAAGATGCGTTGAGCCACATCAATCCGCTTCTTTTTGTTTTGCTGCGCTTTTACCTGGTTGATGAGCATTTTGCCTGAGATCAGGGCATCGCGGGGCATAAAAGAGCCGGTATAGTTTTCGTAATAGTCGAAAAAGTGAATTGGGATTTGTTCCTGCCCAAGAAAATTGTACAGGGCTGAATTTGCATCGAGATTACCGAAGCAATACAGCTCACCCACATTTTCGACAGGGAGAAAACGGGGCTGTTGTTCGTTGCCCTCCTCATCGTAAGGGGTAAATTTGAGTGTGTTGTCGCGCCGTTGCAAATGGCCCGGATTAAAGAGATAGTAAGTTTTCTTCATGATTCGTCCTCCATACTCCAGCAGAAATCGAAATAGCTGCAATTTTTACAATGGTTTTTATCAATATGCCCGGGACAAGTATCCTGGCCGATAATCCGATCAATTTCATTGATCATTTCCTGAATGGCTGCCCGGTCGGGAATGGTTAGCAAAACTTCTTGCGTTTTGTGCAGTTTGGGGTATTCAAGTAAGCCAGTTGCATCTGTAATTCCGTTTTGCTCCAATACATACAAATAGTATTTCACCTGCCATTCGTGTGCCTCTTCGTGTTTGTCCGATTTCTTGATTTCGTGTACCACTTTGTTCTTCGGATCGTAGTAATCGATTTTGATTCCGTCCATTTCAATTTCGCGGTACTTGTCGCTACGCCTGGGGTACGATGTTTCGTGCAGCAACTTTCCTTCGTAAACCAAATCGGAGGTCGATTCCATGTTAATGCCATTGGCAAACAACCA
>CAZRXT010000277.1:0-3675 GCA_964604035.1 uncultured Prolixibacteraceae bacterium
TTTATCTTTTATGGTTTCACATTGTTTTGTTAATTTGCACCTTTGAATCAATTGAAATTAGCTATGATTGAAAAAATTAAAGAACTCTTTGCAATGCTGCCTCGTGCCGATCAGTTAGAACTATTGCGCGAACTAAACAGCAATGTTACTGCCGAAAACCCAGTTACTTCAATTAATGAATTGAGCCAGATGCTATATGGACAAAATATTAAGTTTGATGTTACCAATGTAGGCGACCAGCTTCACCCTAATATAAAAGTTGAACTGACTACGCCCTGGGGTGTTTTTGAAGCACATGGAAATAACCAGCGAATTGCAAGAGTTAAGGCCGCAGAAGTTGCTCTTGTTGCCCATAATAATGCTTCGCCCGAAACAACACCCGACAACAATCTTAACCTCTATTGATAATTAACGCAACTCCACACAAATGGATCGATTGATTAAAAACATCGACAAGCAAATTGAGTTTAATAAAGGGAAAAATATCTTTCTTGACGAACCTGCTCTGTTTAAATTTATTGACGATACTGTAAATGCGATTTCAAATCTTGACAGTTTAGATTACAATTCAGAAACCATTTTGATTGATTATGCTACCGATAAAGCACTCGGTGAGTTTTGCCGTGTCAATCAGTATTACTCTTTCAATTCGGAATCGAAACTTGAGTTAAGGTCAATATACATCGATTTGTTTGCAAGCATTCGCCAAAAGAAAAGTCTGCCCGGGTCTATTTCTACAGCTCACTATCAACGGCTAAAAGATTGGTTGTTAAAGTACAACTCTTTTGCAGGGAAAGTTTACGCGAAAGCCGAGTCAATTGTTGAGACCGTTCCTTGTTCGGAATATAGTCCCAAATTGCAGTTAGAGCTTCTTCATATTGATGCTAATTGCTTATTGTTGCCGGTTTTAGATGTAGGATGTGGTAAACAAGCCAAGCTTGTAAGCTATTTAGAACAGCAGGGAATTGAAGTTTATGGAATAGATAGGTTTCCATTCGCTTCGGGTAACCTTCAAACTGCCGATTGGCTTGAATATGATTATGGAATTCGGAAGTGGGGCACAATTATCAGCCATCTTGGTTTTTCAAACCATTTTAAACATCACAACTTGAGAGACGATGGCGATTATATTGGCTATGCAAAGGCTTTTATGAATATACTGAACTCGTTAAAAGTTGGTGGGAGTTTCCATTATGCGCCAAATCTACCTTTTATTGAAAAATACCTCGCCCCTGACCAATACATATTAGAGAAATATGAAATTGAAGGATCCGACTTTAAATCCACTGTTGTAAAGAGATTAAAATAGGCCCAATGTGTTTACGCAACAGCATTGGGCCTACATTTATATTGGTGCAAATTATTCAATGCCTAGTTTTTCATTATCCCATAATACTCCAAGTTTCTCTACATCAAAGAATTTAAGGTTTTCATTATCCAACAATCGGCCAAGTTTCTCAGCGTCTAAAATGATTATGCCCAGTTTTTCAGCATCTTCAATTTCAATACCTCCAAGTTTCTCTGCATCTTCAATTTCTATGCCACCAAGTTTTTCAGCATCAAGGCAGAATAACTTTTCAACGTCTGATATTGCTCCTATAATCTCCGAATCATAAATGTTCAACTTCTCCTGATCGTAGATTATCGACAACTCTTCCAAGTCTTTTGCGGCAAGTTTGGTTAATTCGTCTTTTGATGTAGAAGAAAGCTGCGATAGCTCATCTTTAGAAGTAAGAAGCTTCTGTTTATCAAGGAATTTCAACATTGGTTTGTTGTTTGACGCAACAGCTTGCCTTATTTGGTTAACCAAAAGCGCATCGTGAGCCTTTTTTAGTTCAATGTAATTGCTTGATTTGTTTGTTTCGAAAAACAACGAAAGGGCATCAACAAACTCAATTACCGACTTTTCTTTGAAACTGACCTGTGCAATAGCATTGTTGGCATTGTTTAGTAAAGAACCAATGTTTTCGCCCGATTCGGAAGGGCTTTTTATTGCCGAAAGCGCAATCAGAATCTCTTTTCGAGCCTCGTCGAGAAAGCTGTTGAAGTTGGTTAGCGATTCAATTTCATCTTTAAATTCAGAAGAGAATTCGGACACCAATTTTGATGCGTTAAGTGCTTGGTCTATATCGTTGGCAAGCTTTAAATTGGAGGTATAATGGAATGAATAGTATTGCAGATACTGTTTCTGAATCAGCTTATTCTCTTGAAGTTCAGATCGAAGCTTAATGTCGTTTTCGGTCACTTTTACATTCCTGTAGTTATTCACCCGTCCAACAGTCCCTGCTAGTTTCGACTTATCTACATTCGGATAATTAATTAGTTTTCCGAAGATAAAACCAACCACAAAACTTATGACGACAACTACGCCGATCAATATTTTCTTAGAGTTATTCATAGAAACTTTTTTTAATTAGATGACTTTATATTGCGTTCATAAACAAATATATAAAATGAGATCAAAAAAAAATATGTTTTATATTTTAATTTTTAACAAAACATTCGGAATGGCGTTCGAATTTGCAAATTAGAACAGAAGTTCACTAATTTGTAATTCAGAAAAGTAATTACTTCAAAAATGGAAACTTACAATACTTATTCAACACCACAACAGCCTAAAATGGCAGGCTTTGGGTTGAGATTGAAAGCAATCATTTTAGATTCGATTTTCATTGTTATAATCTTTGTATTTCTTGCGTTTATTTTTTCACTCTTTTTCAGGTCTAACCCCGATACGTTAAATTCAGAGGCAAGTGTTCCATTCATAATAGGTGGGGTGTTGCTTTATTTTATTGGGCTTCCGGTGCTAACAGTTTTGTACCAGTCGTTGTTCGAATCTTCTATTATGCAGGCCACTCCGGGCAAAATGATTGCTCAGATTATTGTTACCGATTATCGGGGCGAACGGGCTTCTTTCCTGCGTTGTTTTGTTCGGAACCTTTCCCGTATAATTTCGGCATCAATTTTTATGGTTGGTTATCTTCTGGTTCTCGTTACCGACAAGCAACAAACACTTCACGATATTATTGCAGGAACTTATGTTGTAAAGAGATAAGTTAAATTTTCAAAAAGCATGTACCAACGTGCTGGTTAAGATTTTCTAGTTGGAAAATGGCGTTATCTTTGCAATAGATTCAAGCAAAGGCGAAGTTTTAACTAAATAGCTAAATCTTAATGAGAACTATTTTCCCTTTAGTGGCACTAGTTGTGCTAACAATAAATTTAAATGCCAAACTACCTGATTTTAAAATTAAATCGGGAGACAACAAGTTGCTTACCCGTAACGATATAGCCAATAAAAATGTGGTTCTTTTCTACGAATCAAGAGAGGCATCAAAAGAAAACCTCAAGCTCAAAGAGAAACTTATTCAATTGAAGGCAAAAACAGATAAAGAGGGCAAAACTCCTTTTATACTGGCGGTTGCCGATTGTTCGGCTGTTTCGTGGCCTTTAACTTCTCTTTGGGAAAAAGTAATGGTCGACATATCGAAAAAGCAAGGTTTTACTGTTTATGGCGATTGGGATGGAAGAATGCTCAAGGCTTATGAGTTTAGGAAGAACCAATCAAATTTTATGATCATCGATAAAAATGGCGTTGTCAAATATCGGGCTTTCGGAAAAATAGCCGAAGCTGAAATTGAGAAGATTATCACAATGGTCGACGAACTTGGATAG
>CAZRXT010000278.1:0-3672 GCA_964604035.1 uncultured Prolixibacteraceae bacterium
GGTTACGAAATGACAAAAAATATCGATTGGATTAAGCTTTCGGAAACCAAAGGTAAAATTGACATGAACAAACGGGTAGCTGTTGAAATTGACTGGGCAAAAGCACCGGAAGGTGAAAATAGCGGTGTTGTAACAATTAATGGAACAGACGGTTCGGTTGTAAATATAAATGTGCCAATTGTGAATTTCCCCGATGACCAGAAGAAACTTGCCAAAGGGTTTATTGAAAATAACGGAACAATCTCAATTGAGGCGGCACACTTCTCTCGAAATGTAGGCGGAAATGTTGCAAGCTGGAAAGAAATCCCCGGTTTGGGGCGAACAGTTTCGGCCATGCACCCGGTTCCTGTTACAGCTTCACCGCAGACTCCAAAAATGGGAGGGCCGGTTCTTGAGTACGATTTCAATATCTTTTATCCCGGCGAATACACTTTCAACCTACATCTTTCGCCTACGTTGAATATTTATAACGACGAAGGTCTGGAAGTTGCCCTATCGGTAGATGGTGGCGAGCCTGTAATTCTCAATATGCACAAAGGTCAAGATTGGGACGAGTCGGTTCGAAACAATATGACAAAGGTTTCAACCGTGCAAAATTTGGCTACAGCAGGCAATCATATTTTAAAAGTTTGGATGGTTGACCCCGGAGTTGTACTCGAGAAGATCATTATTGAAACTGGCGAACACAAAAAATCATATTTGGGAGCGCCCGAAAGTGTCTATAAAAAAGAGTAATTTTTTGTAGTTAAAATTGAAAAATAGAATTTTGAATAAAAATAACACCGAAAGAGATATTGTAAATGACGAAAAGTTCGTTCTTTTGGAACGTAAACAATTTCTTATTTTTGAAAGGTGTAGAAATTAAATTTGATTAGGCCATGTTCTTATTTGGAAAATTGAAATCGACTGCTAAAATTGAGCAGGAAAGAAAACAACTTAGCGATGATTATCAGAAATATACTGAAGTAGAGGATTCGAAGAAACTTAAAGATTTTCTTGCGTTGAAAGAGAAAGTTGAATCTTCATCTTTTCAGTCGAGAAAAAAAGAAGTTGAATCTTTACAGTATAAGGGTTCTCCAGAAGAGAAACTGATGAAACAATTTTCGGAACTGGAGAAAAACCAAAAAATTGTTGGATACTTGCAGCTTGTTGGTTCTCCCGATTTGAAAAGAGCTAAAAAGATTAAAGAAGATGGTCTTATTGAGCGTTTTAATGAGCTCGAACAGTTTGTGAAATCGGGCAAGTACCAGAAAGAGTTAACCGATTTCAACCAGAAAAAGAAATCGGATAAAGATTTCAAGGGAACTTGGGAATCTACCGAGGCATATAAAAAACATCAGGAAGTGGAGCGTATTAAGTCTTCTGATGATTTTATTTTCTATGGAAAATTCCAACAGTCGGCACAGTATAAAAACTATCTGGCAGTTAACGAGTCATCTCTTCTAAATCAATATGAAGATATGAAGAAAGAGGTTACCTCCGATAAATTTAAGAAGAGGTTAGCTTATCTCGAAGATAAAGACAGATACAAAGAAACTGACGATTACAAGGATTTATTGAAGTTCCAGGAACTTGAAAAAGATTTGGGAATCCAGCTTTATTTCAAATATCATGGTTCAAATGAGTTTAAGTTCTTTAGGGAATGGACTCCTTCTTTTTCTGAAGAATTTGATAATAAGCTGAATAAGGAAGTTTGGTCTTCAATTATTCCAATTGCAGAGAAAGGCCCCGGCCAAAATTTCTCGGTGAAAGGCCAATTGCAAAGCTTCAACAACTACAAGAATTTTGAAGTCGACAATAGTATACTTACACTCGAAACCCATGCCGAGAAAGTTGATGGCTTATTCTGGGACGAAGAGTTGGGTTTCAGAATGAAAAGTTATGACTACACATCGGGGATTCTTCATTCGTTAGATCATTTTAAACAGGAATACGGACTTTTCGAAGTGAAAATGAAAGCTTCCAAGATTAAGGGGGTAATCACTTCTGTATCATTGGTTACTGAAATAGAAGATGAGTGTATTAGGCTAATATCTGTTGAAAACTATAAAGCTTCGGGTGGTATTGTTTATACCAATCATGATGAAAAACTTTTTTCAAAGCTGAACCTTAAATTCAAACCAAACGGATATGTTATTGTTAGCGTAGAATGGTCGCCCGAACGTATTGAATGGAAAGTTAATGACAAGGTTATGGGCACGATAACTCAAAATGTGCCTCACGAAAAAATGGGTTTGCGCATTGAATCTGTTGTTGTAAAACCATCGAATAACTTACCTCATCGATTAGATATCGACTGGATTAAATGTTATAAAAGAAAGAAATGAATCTTGTAGGAGCCGAAAATTGGGCTGCCGAAATGGATGTGAGGGTCACGGTTTGTGATCTTCAGGGTGTTATTGTGTACATGAACCAGTCGGCAGTGTCATCGTTTAAAAATTATGGTGAAAATTTGATTGGTAAATCTATCTACGATTGCCACAATCCGGTTTCGTGCGAGAAAATTAGGGCAATGAACCAAACTCCATCTGTGAATTGTTATACTATTCAGAAGGGTGACGAAAAGAGGATGATCCGCCATTTTCCCTGGATTGAAGATGGTGAACACAAGGGGGTAATAGAATTTAGTTTTCCTGTTCCGGTTGAGATGTTGAATAAAATACGATAGTAATTTTATTTCTTAAATAGGAAGAGTGAAGCTGAATGTTGATCCAACATTAATAGTTGAGTCTAACCCAATTTTTCCACCCATTTGCTCTACAAGGCTTCTGCAGATTGCAAGCCCAATACCGGTGCCACGATACAGTTTCACTTTGTCTTTAGGGCTTTTATAGAATTGGTCAAATACTTTCTCTTTCTCTTCTATAATTATGCCAATGCCAGTATCCGACACAAAGAAACGTACTTCGTTTTCAAGTACTTCATAGCCGTATTCAATCTTTCCACTGTCGGTGTATTTGAATGCATTGCTCAATAAATTCACCATTATTTGCCTGAACCTAATTGCATCGTTGAAAATAACCAGTGGTTTTTCGGCTCTTTCGTTAAGGTAAACAAAATCAAGCCTGTTCTTATTTTCGATTTCAAAATAGCTATAAAGTTCTTTCATTATGGTATCAACATTAAAGCGACCGGTTGAGAGTACCATTTTGTTCGATTCAATGATTGAAATGTCTATGATGTCGTTAATTAAAACGCTTAGTTGCTTGCTGTTGTTTCTGATAAGTTCAATGTATTTCAGCCTTTTTTCATCGGTAGGTTCGTTGTCTATCAAAAGGTTTGAAAAACCAATAATGGCGTTCATTGGTGTTCTTATTTCATGGCTCATGTTTGCCAGGAACGACGATTTTAGCCTGTCCGATTCTTCAGCCCTTAGCCTTGCAGCGGCCAACTCCTCGGTGCGCTCTGCTACAAGAGCTTCAAGATTGTTCCTGTGTTTCGATAATTCATCGTTTTGTTCAAGTATAATTGTCTGTTTTCGTTCAAGCAACCAGTTTAATTTGGTTAACTCGTTAGTACGTTTTTCGATTATGGCTTCGAGCATGTGGTTTTCCTTTTTGATCATGTAGAACCTAATCAGAACAAATGTGATGCTGCTTAATAGGATCGTAAGGATGCTTAGAATTTGGAACGTTGAAGATCTCCACCAGGGAGGATAAATTTTGATGATTA
>CAZRXT010000279.1:0-3667 GCA_964604035.1 uncultured Prolixibacteraceae bacterium
AAATGAGCAAGCACCACAGAATCTACACCTCCGCTTACGCCAAGCAACAACTTGTTGGTATGCAGGAATAGGTTTTCCTTTTCAATATAATTGACAAACTGGTAGTACAATTGCTGTTATGATTTATGGTTGACAATAAGCGTTTGTTCTTTTTCAATAATTGAAGAATCGAATTTTGATTGATTTTCGAAAACACTTTCAATCAAACGAGTTAGTTCAATAGGGTTCACATTCTCATGCAGATTTCCATTGAAAGCATAAGCAAGCCGCCCTGTCTCTTCCGAAACAACAATCACCTGCGCATCAGTTGCTTCGCTCAGTCCTAAAGCTGCACGATGGCGAAGACCTAACGCTGCATTTTTTATCTTTTTATTGGTAACAGGCAAAACACATCGAGCCGCAATTATTTTTCCATCACCAATAATAACAGCCCCGTCGTGCAAAGGCGAGTTTTTAAAGAAGATTGTTTGTAACAATGAACTCGAAATATTAGAATCAATTTTCTCTCCAGTTTCAACAAACTCTTTAAGTTCTGTCTTGTTAATCAATGCAATAAGAGCCCCGGTTTTTGATCTCGACATCGATTCGCAAGCCATAATAATCTCTTTCAGATTAATATTTGACACCTCATTTTTTTCGCTTGAAAAAAGGTTTTCAAAAGAAAATGTTTTATTCAAATTATAGCGTGTGCCAAGCATTAAAAACATTTTTCGGATCTCCTGCTGGAAAATAACGATAAGAGCCAAAACTCCAACACCAACAACTTGCCCCAGAATATTGCTCATCAGCTCCATATTTAGCACCCGAATCAACACCCAAACAAGGTAAAAAATGAACATCCCAATAATGATATTGAAAGCTGCGGTTCCTTTTACCAACGAGTAAATTTCGTAAAGCAGAAATGCAACAAAAAATATGTCGATAACATCAACAAAACGAAAATGTATAAATGCTTCTATCATTTTGAAAAACGTTTTAAATATTGAGTGATTTTAACGGCTTCAACAGCAGATTTAACATCGTGAACACGTAGTATATCAGCACCGTACTGTAATGCAAGAGTATTCAGAACTGTCGTTCCATTGAGACTTTTCTCTGGTGTACTTTTTAGAATTTTATAGATCATTGATTTTCTTGAGATACCGACCAAAAGAGGCAATTCAAAAAAACGAAAAGCCTCAAGATTGCTAAAGATTTCATAGTTGTGGTCGAGCGTTTTAGCAAATCCAAACCCGGGATCGACTATAACATCGGAAACTCCAAGTTCGTGAAGCTTATAAACCCTTTCGCTCAGGCTCTTAATCACCTCTTTTGTAACATTTTCATACGTTGGGTTTAGCTGCATATTTTGAGGGGTTCCTTTCATGTGCATCAATATGTACGGTACTTTCAAACGGGCAACAGTTTCAAACATTTTATCATCGAGCAGCCCACCCGAAACGTCATTTATGATGCAATCGCCAATTTTGTCAATCACTTTCTCGGCCACTTCGGCCCTAAAGGTGTCAATTGAAATGATAATTGATGGAAATGTTTTTCGCAACTGAGTAACAACAGGTAAAAGCCGGTTTAACTCCTCTTCTACAGATATTTCAGCGGCACCTGAGCGAGTTGAATAAGCACCAACATCGATAATTGAAGCACCTTCGCCGACAATGTAATAGGCTTGAGATAAAGCATCTTGAGCAGATAAATATTTACCTCCGTCGAAAAAAGAGTCGGGAGTAACGTTTAAAATCCCCATCACCATTGGTTTCGACAAATCAACCAGTTCGCCATTGTATCTGATGGTTTTCTTTTTTATAAAATATCGGTCTAATGGTGAATCAATTAACATGCTTTATGATCTTTTTCGTAGTTATGATAGAGTCACAAATCTACAACAAATGAATTTTAATGTCTCGAATTTTTCTACTTTTATTGGCCTAATCAACGTATAAAAATGAATAAAACAAGCGAACAATATGACCATGTGATTGGTATCTGCCGGGTAATTTTTGAAAAGAAAATGAAAGATTATGGTATTGCATGGCGAATTCTGCGACCAAGCTCCATGACCGACCAAATATACATTAAAGCACAAAGGATCAGGAGCATTGAAGAAAAAGGCATACAACAGGTCGACGACGATATTCGTTCAGAATTCATTGGGATTATCAATTATTGTGCAATGGCCATTATTCAACTTGAGCTTGGCCCATCGGACAATGAAGACCTCCCTCTCGATGTAACGCTTCAGAAATACCTGCACAATTTGTCAGTTGCCAAGGAACTGATGATGCGCAAAAACCATGATTATGGCGAAGCTTGGCGCAACATGCGAATCAGCTCTTACACCGATTTGATTTTAATGAAGCTCAAACGCACCAAACAAATTGAAGACAACCAAGGTAAAACTTTAATTTCGGAAGGAATTGATGCTAACTACCTCGATATGATTAACTACGCAGTATTTGCAATGATCAAACTTGAATACGGAGAAGAGTAATTTGATACGTTTTTCGAACCTATTCGTCTGAGCAATTGTTAAACCTTAAAAAAATATTGCATGAAGTTTTTACGTGAAGTAATCAGGATTTTATTGGGAGCAACTTTCGTGTTCTCGGGTTTCGTTAAAGGTGTTGATCCTCTGGGCTCAACATATAAGTTTATTGATTATTTTACAGCCTTTGGAACAAGTTGGGCCAATAATCTTTCACTCGTATTGGCATTCGTTCTTGCCCTTGCCGAATTTGGAATTGGCGTTGCAATTTTGCTGAACTACCGTGTTAAAATCTTTTCGTGGCTTTCGCTGCTCTTTATGCTCTTTTTCCTTCCACTAACGTTATGGATTGCCATAAAAAATCCGATAACCGACTGCGGTTGTTTTGGCGACGCATTGGTAATTTCGAATTGGGAAACATTTTATAAAAACCTTGTACTGATGGCTTTTGCCATTTTTGTTTTAGCCAACAGATTCAAATACAACAACAAGATCAACATCAACGTTCAAAATGGATACTTTACCTTTGCTTTACTGGCGTTGGTCTTTATACAAGTATATTCATACAACCACCTGCCAATCATCGATTTCAGACCATATAAAATTGGGAATAATATTTTAAAAGGGATGGAAACTCCACCCAACGCTCCTGTTGATGTGTTTAAAAATGAATTTGTTTACAAAAACAAGCAAACCGGGGAGGCTAAAGAATTCGACGATACAAATTACCCTTGGAAAGACACCATAAACTGGGAATATGTGAGCATGAATTCTAAGTTGGTAAAAAAGGGATACCACGCTCCTATTCACGACTTTACAATCGAAAATAGTTATGGCGAAGATGTGGCAGATTTCTTTCTACACGAGCAAAAAAACACTTACGTGCTTGTTGCATACAACCTCGATAAATCGAGCAAAAAAAATCAGGAAAAGATTAACAATCTGGCACAACAGGTGATATCGAAGGGTGATAATTTTATCTGCCTTACCGCTTCCCCACAAGAAGCAATTATCCAGTTTACAGAGCAGTACAATCCACCTTATGAGTTCTTTTCAACCGATGAAATTACGCTAAAAACAATCATCCGCTCAAATCCGGGTCTAATGCTTTTACGCGAAGGAACAGTTATCGACAAATGGCATTGGAGGGATATTCCAGAGATTGAAGAAGTAGAAAAATAAGAT
>CAZRXT010000280.1:0-3655 GCA_964604035.1 uncultured Prolixibacteraceae bacterium
GTTATCAGCACCTGCTTTGTTTTCAAAACATACACCGGAATTGGATTGGCATATTCCTTATCTTGCTCAGCCCCAATAATTGTCCCGGTTGAACTAGGATCGATAAAAGAACGTACATGTAGAGGTATATTCTTGTTGTATAGTGGCTTGATCGTTTTTGGGTGAATAACTTTTGCACCAAAGAAGGTGAGTTCTACAGCTTCGCGGTAACTCATTTCATCGATCTTTACCGGGTTTTCGAAGTAATTAGGATCAGCATTCAATATTCCGGGAACATCTTTCCAAATTTCAACTTTTTCGGCGTTGAGAATATTCCCCAAAATGGCTGCGGTGTAGTCAGAACCTTCTCTTCCTAAAGATGTTGTAAGGTCGGTCATGGTCGAGCCAATAAACCCTTGGGTGAGGTAAATCCTTTCATCTGAAAAGTCGAACCCTTTTTTAATTAACTGATCCGATACTTCCCAGTTTACATTCGATTCGCGCCATTTGTCGTCGGTTTTCATATAAAACCTGATGTCGCGCCATTTATTTTTGATGCCACTTTTGTTGAGGTATGCGCTTACAATTTTTGTAGAAAGGAGCTCGCCATAGCCTATTAGTTGGTCATATTCAAAGTTATAATCCATTGATGGAGTTCTGTCCATCCGGTCTTCGATGTGGAAATAAACAGAATCGACATCGGCATAAATAGAGTCGTTGCTGTCGAAAAGTTCATCCAGTATCTGATTGTGGTAATTCTTAATTAGCGAAAGCTGTTCCCAGCGGTGTTCGTCTCTTTTGAAATAGAACTTTATAAGCTCTTCCAACGCATTGGTCATTTTGCCCATTGCCGAAACAACAACAACTAATTCGCCATCATTTTGCGATACAATTGAAGCTAAATTCCTTACACCATCGGCATCTTTCACCGATGCTCCACCAAATTTGAAAACGCGCATAAAATCAAATTTTAAATTCAGACTGCAATTTACTTACAAATCTGTATTAAAATTTGATTTTTATCAGGTCAACATTAAAATCGAAAAATGTAGGTCGAAAACCATAACGTTAATGTCGTATATTTGTGGCAAATAAATCTTTTCATGCGAAAAATAGTCGACATAAATAATTGTACCGAAATAGGTTACGTTAAAAAAACTCATGGTGTTAGGGGCGAATTGCTTCTTAATTTTGAAGATGGTATTGATGTAATTCTTGAAGATGCCGAATACTTATTTCTAGAAGTTGAAGGGCTTCTTGTCCCCTTTTTTATTGAAGAGACTTCTATTCATAATGGTGTTTCGGGCGCAATTCTGTTCGATACCCTGAATACTAAAGAGAAAGCAACCCGGTTTGTTGGCTGCAAGGTTTTTATCGATAACGGCTCAATGATTCATGATTCCGAATTCTTCAATATTCAATTAATCAAGGGGTTTACAGTTTCCCATGTCGAAAGGGGAGTTATTGGAAAAGTAACCGCTATTGATGATTTTGGAGGTAATTTTGTCATTTCTGTCGATTACAACGGAAAGGAAGTTCTGCTACCGTTCAACGAGGAGTTGCTTGAAGAATTCGATGAGGAAATGAAATCGATAACAATGTTCTTCCCCGAAGAGTTGCTCATTATCAATGAGTGATTTTTCCATTCTTGATCCACTCCGAACTCCCATTTTTAATGTCTTCTACAATATCAGATAAAGCTATTGTTGGGTGAATATGTGTTGCAAAATTGTCGATTATTCCTCCAATTTGGCACAATACACATTTTCATTCAGTGTATATATTCTTGTTTATCTGCGTGTTAAATGTGAATTGAAATACGACTACTCAGTGCTAAATAATGCGAGATTTTAATCAAATCTCGCATTATTTAGTATCTTTGATAAAAAAATGAAATGATTGAACCTGCTCCACAATATAAACAAGATGATAATACAATTTCATTAATGGTTGAATTGCAATTTAATGGTGTTTTAAGGGATATTCAGGATGAATATTTGTACTGGGATGAAGTTAAATATAAATCAAAAAATATAAATCCAATAGAACTATGGAATGCGGTTAAGCTTCATCGTAAAATTAAGAGCAATTCAGTAGTGTTTGGTAAATACCGATTTTCATATGTCGTTACAGATTATATGCAGAGGGCATTGCATCAGTTTGATATGCATATAGGGGGTACATTAGGAAGTAATATTGAGATTGCAGAATCAGATAAAACAAAATTCATCATTAGCTCCATTATGGAGGAGGCCATTTCTAGTAGTCAAATTGAAGGTGCAAATACGACCAGAAAAAAGGCTAAGGAAATGATTCAAAAAGAGCAAAAACCAAAGAACAAATCAGAACAAATGATTATGAATAATTTCATAACCATGAAACAGATTGTTCAGCATAAAAACGAGGATATTACACCTGAAAAAATACTGTACATTCATAAACTAATGTCGAATAAAACATTAGAAGACATCGCTGATGAAGGCAGATTTAGAGGCAATGATGAAATTCATGTTGTAAATCATGTGAATAGTGAGATTGTGCATACCCCACCAACAAAAGATGAACTAGAAAAGCTTATTAACGATTTATGTTTCTTTTTTAATAATGACACTAAAGATTTTATACATCCAATTATAAAAGGGTGCATTATTCATTTTATGATTGGTTGGATTCACCCATTTGCAGACGGAAATGGACGAACTGCAAGGGCTTTATTTTACTGGTATATGCTAAAAAAGGGTTATTGGCTAACTGAGTATTTATCAATATCGAGAATAATTAAAGATACTAAGAATCAATATGAAAAGGCTTATTTATATACAGAAACAGATGAGAATGATTTGAGTTATTTTATAACATATCACGTCAGAACTATGGAAAAAGCTTTTGACGCTTTAAAGGAATATATAGATAGAAAACAGAAGGAAGTATTTCAAGCTGCAAAATTTATGAAAATACCTTTTGTTAATGAAAGGATGGCTCAGATACTGAAAATACTTAATGATGATTCGGATAGAATACTAAATATTAAAGAAATAGAGAATAGATTCAGTGTTTCTAATTTTACGGCCAGAACTGATTTAAAGACTCTTGTTGATTTAGGTTTTTTAGAAATTATTCAGGTAAACAAAAAGAAACAAAATTTCATAAAATCAAGAGACTTTGATGAAATCCTGGATAAACAAAACATGTAAATTGTACTAATTCATCTTCCGTAGGTTGCTTCTGTGGCTATAATTAACGAACCTTTTTCGAGGGCTTTATTGTAACGGGGTTTTGTCTGTAGTTATAGTTTTGTTGTTCAGTGTTTTAGTTTAAATTGAATTGCAAGGCATTACCAGAAAAGCAGCTTAGTTGCATTTTTTTACCTCTCTTTTTTTAACGAATTGCAACCGTTTAAATTTTTTCATGTCATTTAATTTCGAATTGAGGAAACAGGCATAGCAACCCGATCCTTGTTCCGAATTTGAAATAACCATTTAGAAAATAGACACATGAAAAAATTAACTATTATCGTTTCATCTTTTTTAATTGCACTGAGTTTCTCTTCGTGCGTTTTCGATCACACTTTCTGTATGACTGGCAGTGGGCCAATTGTTACACGTGAATTCGATCTTGCTTCATTCAACGCTGTAATAGATCAAACTGTTGTTGATGTTGAAATTATTCAGGGCGA
>CAZRXT010000281.1:0-3645 GCA_964604035.1 uncultured Prolixibacteraceae bacterium
TGAAAAGCGAACCTGACCAGAAGTTGTTATGATTCTTTGACTGCTCTCTATCTTTCAGCAGGTTTTTGATTGTTTTATCGAAATCGACAGCGGTTGGGCCTTCTGCAACAATCTTGTTTATTTCGCGGTAGATAATTGCTTTCAGCACATCGGCCTTTGCAGGGTCGCAATCGAAGTTGATTTTGATTGAACCTTTGGCAACCGGATACTGAGCAAGCGAAGCACTAACACGTACGCCATAAGTTCCACCTTCATCTTCTCGAACTGTTTCAGTATAACGCAAATCGAGAATTCCCTTCAAAACACTCATTGCAAGTTTGTTCTTCTGGGTGTAGTCCATCTCGTTGTCGTAAACCACATTCACATTCGACTTCGGAGTAGTAAGCGCAACAGGTATTACCTTTTTGGTTGTACCTTCGGGCATACGCACTTTGTTGTCTTTCCATGTTTCGGTTCTTTTCGAATCGGTAAGCGAACCAAGGTATTTCTCAACATTTGCCTTAACTGTTTCTTCGTCAATATTCCCAACAATGAAGAATGTGAAATCGCCGGCATCGGTAATACGGTCTTTATAAATTTTCTGAATATCGTCGAAACTTACTTCCTGAAGGAATTGGGTACTAATTGTCCGCGCTCTTGGGTGATAATTATATAGAATGTAGGTTAGCGAATCTTGCATTATTTTGCGAGGATCTTTCTCCAAATTAGCCACATAAGCAATGTATCTTTCCTTTAGAGCATCGAAAGCTTCCTTATCGAAACGGGGCTGCTCAAAATAGAGGTAAGTCAACTGCATCATCGTTTCAAAATCGTTTGGCGAAGAAGATCCGGCGAAGCCTTCTGTCAGGTTATCGAACGTTGGCGAAAGGGAAACTTTCTTTCCGGTCATCATTTTCTGAAGTGTAATTGCATCGAAATCGCCAACACCATAAGAGCTGATAAAATCGCCGGTCATTTCGGCCGAAGGCACATATTTATCGTCCCAAAGAGATGTACCACCTTTACTGAAAGCCATCAAAGAAACTTCGTCTTTCTCAAAATCGGCAAAACGATAGATAACCTTTACATTGTTTTTCAACGTCCATTCAACGGCATTGAACGAGTCTAATTTCTTTGTCGATACAATTTTTGAACCTTTCAACTCTTTGCTTATCAACGAAGCCGAAGAAACACCATCGACATAAGGTTTGATTTCCATTGATTCGACACTTGCAATAATATCTTTAGCCTCTTTTTCGGTAAGGTGGGTTGAACCTTCCGAAGGACCTGTAATTACGATTGTTCTGTTGGCACTTTTGATCCACTGTTTTGCCTTTGCCGAAATCTCTTCAACAGTAATTGTTGGGATAATTTGGTTGGCAAACTGATAGGTGAAATCTATTCCCGGCATCGGATCTTTTGTTAGAAAATTAGATCCAATCTGGCTACAGAAATCATCGTTAATAATTTTGTCTTTCTGCTTGTACTGACTTTCAAGAGCAATGAGGAAGTTTGCTTTGGCACGTACCAGCTCACTTTCAAGGAAACCAAAACGTTTAATTCTTTCGGTTTCAATCATAATTGCTTCGAGAGCTTTGGCCTCTTCGTTTGGTTTGGCAGCTGCACCAATAACATAAGTATCGTAACCTCGTACAAAGTCGCTTTGCTGTGTATAACCATTCACAAACGGAGGCGTTCCTTTCTGCAACAACTCCTGAATACGCATATCGCTCATTGAGTTGTAGAGCGATTCGATATAGCTTTCGCGAAGATCGTTCAGATTTTTCGCCTTCCCATCTTTGTTCTCATTCAAGATATAGATGTTGATTTGCGACTGAGAAGCCTCTTTATCGGTTGCCACAACAAAATAGGTTTCATCGTGATGAGGAATCGTGAAATCGGGTTTTTGCTTTGGATTAGTAACCGCTGGTATTTTCGAAAACCTTTCTTTCACTTTTGCCTCAACTTCATCAACATTGATATCGCCAACAATTGCGATGGCCTGCAAATCGGGACGATACCAATCGCGGTAAAAGTTACGGAGAGTTTCGTAGTTATGATATCTGATTACAGTTGTATCGCCAATAACATCGCGTATGGCGTACTTCGAACCTTTGAAAAGCACAGGGAACCATTGGTTGCGCATACGGAAATTCGCATTGCGGCGGGTGCGCCACTCTTCGGTAATTACGCCCCTTTCGGAGTCGATCTCTTTATCGGTAAGCGACAAATAGTGCGACCAATCGTTCAAAACAAGCAAACAAGTGTCGACTAATCCATCGTGGGTTGTTGGCACATCGCTCATGTTGTAAACCGTTTCGGTAAATGAGGTGTACGCATTTACATTACGGCCAAAAGCCACACCATGTTTTTCGAGCGTGTTCAGAATCCCTTTTCCTTCGAAATGCTGAGTGCCATTAAAGGCCATGTGTTCGAGAAAGTGAGCCAATCCATTTTGATTATCTTCTTCGAGAAGTGCCCCAACATTCTGAATAATGTAGAAACTTGCACGCTCTTTAGGCTCTTCGTTATGCCTTATGTAATAAGTCATCCCGTTAGGTAAAACCCCTGTTCGCACAGCTGGGTCAAGAGGAACTGGTTGGTTAAGGGCATCTTGCCCAAAGCCAATTTTTGCAATAAACAGCGCAATAATTGCTGCTAAGTAGATTAGGAATTTATTCATTCGTTTAAAGTGTTTAAGTTATTGTTTATCTTTTGGATCGAAATTGCATCTTCGATCATCTATACCTCCTCTCATGGAACTCGCTGAGGTTATACATATCCTTGCGGTGGCCGTTAGCCATGCTCGTTTCATTTCTTTTGAATTGATGTTTGTGGGTAATTGTACCATATTCGAACTCAACGATAAGTACCCAAACTTACGCTTAAATTACATTTCATGAAATAAATTTTTCATAATTTGACTTAAAAGTGTAATATTGTTTTGATAGATAATTAGAAAAAGATGAAGAAACTTATTTTTATTTCGCTAATAGCAAGTACGTTGATATTTTCGTCGTGCGATGTGCTTTTACAAACTGCCCAAACCGTTATGACTACTGCAACCGAAACCCCGCTTACAGCAACCGATGTTGCCAAAGGGTTGAAAGAGGCTCTGAATGTTGGTACCGACACAGCTGTTATGCGCCTGGGAAAATCGGATGGTTACTATCTCGACAAACTTATCAAGATTAACCTTCCATCGGAAACCGACGAAGTTATTAAATATGCCAAGAAAGTTCCGGGGCTCGACAAACTGATCGACGACGTGGTGCTTCAGATTAACCGTTCGGCCGAGGATGCTGCAAAGCAAGCCGCGCCAGTTTTCAAAAACGCGATTACATCAATGAACTTTACCGATGCATGGGCAATTCTCAACGGAGCTGATACTTCGGCAACGCATTACCTGAGAGAGAAAACTTACAACCAGCTGTTCAGCCTTTACCAGCCGGTTATGCAGAAATCGCTCAGCAAACCTATTGTTGGCAATGTTTCGGCACAGAAAACATGGAGCGAACTTACCAGCAAATGGAACTCGTTTGCAACTTCGGTTGCCGGAAAAATACTTCAGGTGAAACCTATTACTATTTCGCTCGACGAATATGTAACCCATCAGGCATTGAGGGGTGTTTTTGTGAAAGTTGGCGATCAGGAAAAAGAGATCAG
>CAZRXT010000282.1:0-3633 GCA_964604035.1 uncultured Prolixibacteraceae bacterium
TTTAACGATACCTGCATTGATCGAAATTAGGTCGTCGCGGCTCATCCCCGGTTTACGTGGAAGACCAGAAGTAATAACAACAACTTCAGAATCGGCAGTTTTAGAATAATCGTTTGTAGAACCAATAACACGACTATCGTAGTAATTGATTGGAGCTGTTTGCCAAATGTCTAATGCTTTTCCTTCGGCAAAACCCTCTTTAATGTCAAGTAATACGACTTCACTTACGATACCTTTTTCGGCTACAATATGAGCACACGTAGCACCCACGTTTCCTGCTCCAACAACTGTTACTTTCATATCCTTTTTTATAATTAAATTTTATTTTTTTGTGTAATAAGTTTTCTTTAACGGACACAAAAATAACAGCTTTTTTAAGATTCGAACATTGTTGCCCGAACTGCCCCGAACAAGTTAACAATTAGATAAAAAGACATTTATTCAAACAATAAATAACTGATTAATAGAGGCTGAAAAAAACAACTGATTGCCGGTCACATTCAATATTGACACAACAACCAGTTGTCGGAATATAATATTTAAGGTTGAATTAATGTCGGCTTACATCTCCCCCACTTGACTCATTAATGTCTACAATTTCTGGATTCCCTGCATAGTCAATTTCTCCACCACTACTTGCATTTGCGTCAATTTTTTCGGTTACAGTAATGTCGATTTCACCGGCACTTGAACTCCTCACATTGCAACTTTTTGCAGTTAAGCCCGACGCTTTGATTTTGGAACCCGAGCTGGCATCTCCTTCAAAATAGTTGGTTTTTCCTTCAATAACAGCATCGGAACCACTGCTAGTGTTGCAGTTAACTCTTTCCGCATCAACCTCAACTTTAATTTCGGCACCACTACTTACATTTATGTCGAGATTATCGGCCTTAATGATCGTTTCGCCACTAATGTCGGAGCCCGACGATGCAGTTATCGAGTTCAATGACTTATAGTTGACATACACATTCATCTTTTTTGAGTGACGAATATTGCAATCGATATAACAGCTTAAGGTCGAACCATTGACTTCGGTTATAATGCAATTTTGGATATTCTCATCGGCTTCAACAACAACTTTTTCTTCATCGCCTTGAAACAAGAATACATTAACCCCGGCACTTGTCTTAATCTCTTTAAAAGGACCAATTGTGCGAGTTTCTTTTACAACATTTCCGTTGCCACTTACTGTTCGTCCCAAATTTCCGACCCCGATACAGCACAGGAAAGAAAACGGTAAAACCGTTAAAATTAGTAGGTTTAGCTTATTCATAATCATCTTCATTTAATAACTGTTTGTATTTTCACAAGTAAGACGAAATTAGGCGCCTCAATGTTACACTTTGCCAATCAAAATTGTAAAGCACCGCTTTTAATCGGCGAATTGCATTTTTTCTATTTCCCTGAAGATAAAAAAGGCTGAATACAAATGCATCCAGCCTTCGATTATAGGTTTGTACAACCTTTTAATTCGGTTGCAATAATTTCTTGTACTCGTCTTTGTTAGCCAAAATACTTAATGCTTTTTCAACGCTCTTATCGTCATGTATTGAAGCCTTTACCGAGCCTACCTGATAATAATATCTCGAAACGATTTCGCTCTTGAGCATATCCGAAACTTCGGGACGGAACTTTTGAAGGTCGCGGTCGAGATCGGGAGCAAGGCTCTTTTCCAATTCCGCAATCTGACTATCGGCAAAATCGAGATACTTTTCTTCTTTAGCAGTTTCTCTTAACTCTTTAAGTTTTTTCTGGGTTTCGGAAGTGTATGTGAAGTCCGAACTTTCAACAAAAGAGACAAAATCGTTATAAATAGCATCAGTAATTTTAAATTCGTCTACAGCAGGAATTGTTTGGTTTTCGGACCTGAACTTGGTTGCAAAATCAAACAACTTGAAATCTCGTATTAAACTAATTGTAAGATTACTAATCTCTTCATTTTCGATTTTAATGTCGGGCATTACACCTCCACCATCGTAAACTTTCCGGCCATTTTTGGTCGAGAATTGTGTAATAAGTGAATCAGGAACATGGCCAACGCTACCATCTTCGTTGCGGTGCGAATAGTCGAGAGCCTGAATACAGCGGCCACTTGGGATGTAATATTTTGCGGTAGTAACTTTCAATTTAGAATTGTAGCTAAGGTCGCGGGTTGTTTGCACAAGCCCCTTTCCAAATGTGCGGGTTCCAATAACAACGGCACGGTCTAAATCCTGCATCGTTCCCGAAACAATTTCTGAAGCCGAAGCCGAACCGCGGTTAACAAGCACCACTAATGGAATTTCGGTATCGACAGGATTACCTGTGGTCTTATAAACTTTGTCCCACTCCTTAACTTTCCCTTTCGTACTTACCACTTCCAGATCTTTACCTATGAACAAGTTGCAAAGGTTAACCGATTCAACGAGCAAACCACCAGGGTTACCTCTTAAGTCGAGGATCAAACTTTTTGCACCTTTTGCTTGTTGGAGGTCGAGCATTGCTTTCTTCACTTTTTCGGCACAATCTTTTGTGAAGCTCGACAAATGTATGTAACCAGTTTCGCTGTTCAACATTCCGTAGAAACTTACAGGGTCGATTGTAATTTTCTCGCGAACTATGTCTATTTCAAGTGGTTTCTTTTGTCCGTAACGACTAACTTTGACTTTTATCGTTTGTCCAACCGAACCTTTTAGCAAGTTGCTGACATCTTCGGTGTTCATCTTTTCGGTTGATTTACCTTCAACCTCGAGAATGACATCGCCGGCCATCAAGCCCGATTTATGAGCGGGAAAACCTTCATAAGGTTCCGAAATAATGATTTCGTCGCCATGCTTTGAGATCAACGCCCCAATTCCGCCATATTCGCCGGTTGTCATAAACCTGAAATCTTCAATGTCGCTTTCAGGAATATAGTTGGTATATGGGTCGAGGGAAGAAAGCATATCGTCGATACTCTGTTTCACGAGTTTTCCGGGGTCAACCTCATCTACGTAAAAGGTGTTTAACTCGCGGAAAAGAGAATAGTATATGTCCAAATTTTTGGCAATCTCGAAATTCTTGTTGTCAACATTATTCAACCCCATCAAGGCAAACCCTGATATCAAAATGGCTGAAAAAATTATGATCGATTTTCTTTTTAGTCTCTTCATGAGAATATTGAATTTGTGAATTACTTCTGATTTAACTGAACGGCAAAAATAACATTTCAAACGACTTGGGTCTTTATAAAATGTCTTAAACTTTGTGAAATTGAGAAGAAAGCAGAAACCACATCTCGGCTTATTATTGAATAACGAAACGCCAAGGCTTCTCAGCCCACACTGTTCCTGCATAATCAACACCAACACGCGGACTAGTTAAATAGTTTTCAACAGGTTCGCAATCTTCAACCCATATTCGGCATGAAGTTGATAACTCTTCGCCATAAAACGATTTATCGAGTTTCAGCTCACGGCCAACCCTGCCCGGCCCCGAAAACCCTTCGACGCCTCGGATTAGCACAGCCGATGGATGCCCCTCTTCGCTTGTAACAAAATTCAGCATCCAATACATTCCGTAGATAAGGTAGACATAAATTTTACCTCCCAAATGGTACATAACCTCGGTGCGATAGGTGCGGCCTTTACTGGCATGGCAAGCCAAATCTTCTTC
>CAZRXT010000283.1:0-3630 GCA_964604035.1 uncultured Prolixibacteraceae bacterium
ATTCATCAGCCAAAAATGAAATACATTTCGAATAAACAAGGGCAGCAAGTGTTGTACCTTAATTCGGGCGACTGGATTGAGAACCTTACTGCGCTGGAATATAACGAAAAAGAGTGGCTGGTTTACGAGTATGCAAAAGACCCGGTGGCTCAAAATATTCTTGACGAAGTTTTGCCCGAAATTGAAAATACTAGGTTCGAATCAAAGCGGAAGCAACTGTTCGACGATTTGGTTGAGGAGCTGCAATTCATTCCTTTTAATGCAGCGGCAAACTAATATATGAAGATACTATATGGTATTCAGGCTACTGGCAACGGCCATTTGAGCCGAGCAATGGATATTATTCCTGTATTGAAGCGCTATGGCGAGGTCGATATCCTGATTAGTGGAAAATGTGCCGACATTTCAATCCCACATACAATTAGCTATAAGTTAAACGGGTTGAGTTTTGTCTTTGGAAAGAAAGGCGGGATTGATTATTGGGCGACAATAAAAAATATGGATGGCCGATTGTTGTGGCAAGAAATTAAACAGTTACCCATTAAAGATTACGATTTGGTGATCAACGATTTTGAACCGGTTTCGGCTTGGGCTGCCCGGTTGCGGAATGTTCCAAGTGTTTCGCTGAGCCATCAGTCGGCGGTGGTGCACAAAATGTCGCCAAAACCACTTCAAACCGATTGGCTAGGCATGTCGATCTTGAAATATTACGCACCCGCCGATCATTTGTACGGCTTTCATTTTGCTGAATATGGCGATCAAATTTTCACCCCTGTCATTCGGAATCAAATTCGTAGTCAGAAGATAAGCAACGAAGGGCATTACACGGTTTACCTTCCGGCTTACGACGATGAAACCATCATCAAAAAATTATCACATTTTGAAACGGTAAAGTGGGAAGTGTTTTCGAAACATAGCAAAGAAGCTTACCAGGTTGATAATATTTCGGTTGTTCCGATTAATGCCGATGCATTTGCCCGGAGCATGGCTTCGTGCGAAGGTGTGCTTTGTGGTGCCGGCTTTGAAACTCCCGCCGAGGCGCTTTTTCTGGGGAAGAAGTTAATGGTTATTCCTATGAAATCGCAATACGAGCAGCAATGTAATGCCGCAAGTTTAAAGTTGATGGGCGTTCCGGTACTTAAAAATCTTAAAAAGAAACGGCTGCACAAAATTGAATCGTGGCTCGATAGCGACGAGCATGTTGCTGTTGATTACCCCGATATTACAGAGTCAATTATCCGATTGGTTATGGAAAAATGCTTTGGACACGACCCTTACCGCTTTTTGACCCTTGCTGGCAAAGGAATCAGAACGGCCAATAGCGCGCGGTTGTATTAAGGCTATGTTTCTACCACCAAGAGTTTTATCTCGATTTTTACATAGCCGCAACTGCGGAATCTCAGCCCGGGTACTGGTTTGAACGTTCCGCAACTGCGGAATCATTCCCTGAGTTCCGGTTCATGCTTTCCGCAACTGCGGAATGGTTCCCCGGGCGCTGGTTTAACGTTCCGCAATTGCGGAATGGTTGCCTGAGCGCTGGTTCTAACATTCAGCAGTTGCGGAACGGTTTCTGTCGATTTTTAAGACAAAAAAATCCTGCCGGGTAATAGAAAGCTATAATCCGGCCTCAATTCTTTTGATCCATGAAGCAAAACGTGGGCATTTCAGTATCATTATTTCAATACCTAATGTGTCTAATATTATTTCTCCATCAGTAATCTTTTCATACCCGAAAATCAATTCAAGTCTTTTTGATGGAGCTGTTTGAGGAGTGTTATTAATATCTTCGGGGTTGCTATATTCATTCATTACAGAAATCAGTTGTTCAATTTTCTTTTGATCGTCGACAACCATTTCAAACCCACGAATATCACTAAACATGAGAGCTTCCATTTCGTGTAATTGAATATAGGGAATGATATCTGGATTATTGTTCATGTCTTCTAAAATTCCAGCTTCTATACTTCCGATTCTTTTGGGGTCAGCCGAATATCCAGGAAAGGAATTGGGTAATCGAAAAAAATCAAGAAAGGTGGTAATAATTACATTGCCTTGAGCCAATACCCGTTTCATGTCATTTTTGAGATATTCGTAATTGATTACCCCACCTTTTTTATTCATTTTCCGGTTAGTGACGATTTTCTGCGCATGCATCGGATTACAAAATCCTTTTTGGTACAAATGCGGAATCACATGTTTGTTTATGAACAAAAGCTCGGTATCTCCTTCAACTAAAAAAACAAGACGCTTCATAGTTTAACGATTGAATGGTTGGCCCCCAATGATATTTTTCTCCCAAACTTCGCCAAGGCTATACTCTTCAATCCACAATTTTAGATCAGATTGATCAAGACGTTTGAATACCGTTGCCTTTTCTTCGCGGTCGGCGGTAATAATATCTTCGGGTTCAAAATTATCAATCAAATTAACTGATTGTGAAGAAACAATTAGTTGTACTTCTTTTGATGCTTTCTTGATTAACCCCGCTAACTTGTTGATTGCAAAAGGGTGCAATCCCAATTCGGGTTCGTCGATAATGATGGTTTTAGGAGGATTTGGCTGCATTAATAATGTGGTCAGACAAATAAAGCGTAAAGTGCCGTCTGATAAATTGGATGCATTAAAATAGGAGTCGGGAGCACCAACTTCTCTCCATTCCAATTGGATTTGATCTTCCTTTAAGCGATTGGGTGCTAAAACAAACCGATCGAAGAAAGGCGCAATTGACTGAATCGTTTTTTCAATTCTCAGAAAATGTTTTGGATGTTTTTCCTTTAAATAAAACAAGAAAGCGGCAATATTCGATCCGTCTTTCTTTAATCGTTGGTTATCGTCGATGTTACATTTTGCTTTCATCGGAGAGTTGTCTCCCGTATCGTGAAAGTGATAAACTTCAAATTCCTTCAATCGATCATTTACAAAGTATGCTTGTCCATTATTGATGTTACGAAAGTTTGATTCCTTTACATTGCGCTCATACTCCTTTTCATGCCAAATAGAAACAGGCATAAATGCAGTAGCTAAATATTTTATATACAATGAATCTTGTGCTTCCTTTAAATTGATGAGAAACCGATTCTTATTTACCCCTTCTTCATTGCCACTAAACTGAAAATCAAGATCAATTTGTTGAGTCTCTTTTTTTCCAAAATAAAGAAGATTATCAACTCCACCTTTTTCAATAACATATCCTTCAAGGTTGCCCTCATAAAGATTTCGGATAAGCGAAAAGATCGAAATAAAGTTGCTTTTACCAACACCATTGCCTCCAATGAAAATATTGACATTACGCAAATCAACAGATTGATCCTTGATTGATTTATATCCTTTTATAACTAATCGTTCAATCATTTGTTCCAGTGCTTTTTTAAAAAGTACAATGTTTATATCAGACTAAGTAAAAATGTCATTTTTTGGTTGAAAAACAAAATAATACTGAATATCAACGCAAAGAATAGTGTTATTAACTTCTATTTTTTATGCCATCACTTATTTCAACCATTTATCTAACCACTTGAAGAACGTGCGCTGCCACAAAATTCCATTCTGAGGTTTCAGCACCCAGTGGTTTTCGTCTTTCAGCAAAAGGAATTCAGCAGGAATACCCCGCATAATAGCTGCATTGTAAGC
>CAZRXT010000284.1:0-3592 GCA_964604035.1 uncultured Prolixibacteraceae bacterium
ATATCGGGGTTCACAAGGCAATCTTCGCCGTCGACAGCAAAGGTTGAAAGGTTTTTGGCAACACCAAATCCGCCCGGAAAAACAAGAGCATCAAATTGGTTGATATCGAGTTGCGATAATTTTTTGATATCTCCGCGAGCAATTCTTGCAGCTTCGGTCAAAACGTTTCTCGTCTCTTTGGTAGCTTTCCCGCTAAGGTGGTCAACAACATGGTATTGATTTACATCGGGTGCAAAGCATTCGTACGTAGAACCGGCCTTGTCTATCGCCAGCAACGTTAGTACAGCTTCATGAATTTCAGACCCATCGTATACTCCACACCCCGCAAGTACGACGGCAAATTTTTTATTCTTCATCGATTTAAATTTCTCCCTAACCAAAGCTAAGTAAAATTTCATTGAAGCGCAATGCACCATCGATACTGAATTTTTTGGCTGCACTTGTTATCTGCTTTAAATAGACGGTGTATTTAGGTGTTGATTTTCTGTTGATTGGGCTGACATTTTTAGGGTAAAATATTTTGATACCGACTTATTGTCAATTTTAAGTTTTTATGCCTAACTGTTTTTAAAAAAAAGATATATTTGCCGTTCAGTAAAAAAATCTTGAAGAAGAATTAACAAAATTTAAAACAAATGCAGAATAAAGGCGTCATTAGGCTTTTTGCAATCTTGCTAGCCATAGTTTGCTTATATCAGCTGTCGTTTACTTTTGTTGCAAATAGGGTAGAGAAAAAGGCTGCCGAGGTTGCACGAGGAAACGAATTAAAAGAGGTTCACTACCTCGATTCTATGTCGAGCGAAGTAGTTTACAACCTTGGTATCCGTAAATATACTTACAAAGAGGTACAACAAAGAGAGATTCAGTTGGGTCTCGACTTGAAAGGTGGTATGAACGTTACCCTCGAAATTTCAGTTGTTGATTTAGTAAGAGCTCTTTCTAACGATAGTAAAGATGCTACTTTTAATGCTGCTATCAATAGAGCATTAGAAAAACAGAAAAATAGTCAGGAAGATTTTGTGACTCTTTTTGGAAAAGCGTTTAAAGAAATTGACCCAAATGCAAGTTTGGCTGCCAATTTCCTTACTCCAACCTTAAAAGATCGCATCTCTTTTAACTCTACAAACGAAGAGGTTATTAAAGTAATTCAAGCCGAAGCAGATGCTGCCATCGACAATTCTTTCAACATTCTTCGTTCACGTATCGACCGTTTTGGTGTTGTATCTCCAAACCTTCAAAAGTTAGCTCAAAAAGGGCGTATCCTTGTTGAACTTCCTGGTGTAAAAGATAAAGCACGTGTTCGCAACCTGTTGCAAGGAACTGCAGCTCTTGAATTTTGGGAAACATTCGAAAATCAAGAAGTTTATCCTTATTTGCTTCAGGTAAACGACATGATGAAGGAAATTAACAAAGGTGGTTCAACTAGTGTTGCTGCTGCAACCGAAGCCTCTTCTGATTCAACAAAAGCTACTGATGATTCATCTCTTTTAGATGAACTTAATACAGCCGCTGTTGCTGAAAAGAAAGATGCTACTGCCGCTACTCAAGGCGACAATAGTGAGTACCCTTTATTCAATGTCTTGATTCCTAATGTAAATCAAAAAGGTCAGTTATTTCCTGGTCCTGTAGTTGGTTTTGCAAACTTTGGCGATACTGCTACAGTTAATAAATACATTGAAATTGCCCGTCAAAAATCAATCATTCCACGTGACTTGAAATTGGCTTGGGGCTTGAAACCTTTCGATGAAAAAGGTGCATTGTACCAATTGATAGCTTTACGCATTACTACCCGCGACGGAAAAGCTCCTCTCGATGGTGGTGTAATTGTCGATGCCGATCAAGATTTCGGTCAGAACCAAGCTTCGGCCGAAGTAAATATGACTATGAATAGCGAAGGTGCTAAAACATGGGCTCGTATTACGAAAGACAACCTTGGAAAATCGGTGGCTATTGTCCTTGACGGATATGTTGCTTCTTATCCTACTGTTCAATCAGAAATTACTGGTGGTCGTTCAAATATTACAGGAAACTTCACTGTTGAAGAGGCAAAAGACTTAGCAAACATGTTGAAGTCGGGTAAAATGCCTGCTCCAGCAAAAATTGTTGAAGAATATGTTGTTGGACCAACATTAGGAAAAGAATCTATCAGCGCAGGTTTATGGTCGTTCGTTATCTCATTTGCTCTGGTACTCTGTTTTATGATGCTCATGTATAGCAGTCAGTCTGGTAACATTGCAAATATCGCATTGCTTACCAACCTCTTCTTCCTAATGGGTGTTCTTGCTTCGTTTGGTGCAGTACTTACCTTGCCTGGTATTGCAGGTATTGTGCTTACCGTAGGTATGGCGGTTGATGCGAACGTACTTATTTATGAACGTATACAGGAGGAAATGCGGGCTGGTAAAGCATTAAGGCTTGCGGTTAGCGATGGTTACAAAAATGCATTGTCTGCAATTGTCGACGGTCAGTTAACGACTATGATTACAGGTATTGTACTTTATGTGTTTGGTTCGGGCCCGGTTAAAGGTTTTGCTACTACTCTTATTATTGGTATTGTAACTTCAATTTTCACATCGGTTTTTATTAGCCGTTTAATTTTCGAATTTTGCCTCAGCAAAAATTGGGATCTTAAAATCATTACCAAATTTGCCCTTAAAATTCTTCAATCAACAAATTATAAGTTCATTGGCAAACGTAAAACTTGGTATTGGATTTCGGGTATTATTATTGGTATCGGAATTTTTTCTATGGTTTTCAGAGGGTTCGATTATGGTATCGACTTTAAAGGAGGTCGCACTTATGTTGTTGATTTCAAACAAAATGTTAGGGTTGATGATGTTCAGAGTGCATTAGCTGCTAAGTTTGGTTCAGCTCCCGAAGTTAAAACTTATGGAAACGACAATACTGTTCGTATTACTACTGATTATAAAATTGACGACAAGGAAGTTGCTGTCGACAACGAGATTGAAGGCTTACTATATGATGGGTTGAAATCTATTGCGGGCAACACTGTAAGTAAAGAAGCATTTAGTCAGGATTTTATTCAAAGTTCGAATAAAGTTGGGCCAACCATTTCCGACGACATTAAGAAAGGTGCTCTTTGGGCAGTATTCTTCTCATTAGTTGCAATCTTCCTTTATGTAATGGTTCGATTCAAAAAATGGTATTATAGTTTGGGTGGTATTGCTGCTCTTGCTCACGATACACTGATCGTATTGTCGTTCTTCTCAATTTTCCGTGGCTTGTTGCCAATGTCGATGGATATTGATCAAAACTTTGTTGCTGCAATCTTAACTGTTATTGGTTATTCAATTAACGATACCGTGGTAATCTTCGACCGTATTCGTGAATACGTTGGCTTACATCCAAAAGAATCTCTTGAAAATAATATGGACAATGCAGTTAACCATACTCTTAGGCGTACATTGAATACTTCACTTTCGGTGTTGGTTGTACTTTTGGCGATCATTATTTTTGGTGGTGATTCAATTCGTGGTTTTGCAGTTGCAATGTTTGTTGGTTGTATCTCGGGGGTTTATTCAACCGTATTTATTGCCACTCCTATTGCTTACGATGCAAAGAATTGGGATGA
>CAZRXT010000285.1:0-1067 GCA_964604035.1 uncultured Prolixibacteraceae bacterium
ACACTCGATAAGGCCGATTCGGGCGAAGCCCTGTTTGAAGGAATTGACCTGATAAAAATGGATTACAGCAAGTTACCTGAATTCAGAAACCAAAAAATCGGGATGGTTTTTCAGCTTCACCACCTGCTGCCGCAATGCACGCTTTGGGAGAATGTACTTGTACCAACACTTCCTCTGAAAAATGATGATGGCAACGCTGAGCAACGAGCCGAAACGTTGCTGAAACGTACCGGAATTTGGGAACAACGGTTCCAGAAGCCTGCCGAACTTTCGGGTGGCGAATGTCAGCGGGCAGCTTTGGTACGTGCGTTAATCAATCGACCATCGTTGATTCTGGCCGACGAGCCAACCGGAGCGCTCGACCACGATAACGCACTTAATCTGATCGACCTGCTGCTCGAACTAAACAAAGAGCAAGGCACTGCACTTATCGTGGTTACGCACTCTTTAGAACTTGCTTCGAAAATGGATAAAGTGTACAAACTAACCGACGGCAAACTCTTGTTGCAATAGTGAAAATATGCCTTTAATAAATTAATAATGACCTATTTCAGCTACATCATACAATCTTTCCGACACTATCTTAAAGCAAATCTTTGGGTAGCAATTGGGGTGGCTATTACAACGGCAGTACTTACAGGAGCCCTCATTGTTGGCGACTCAATGATTTACAGCCTTGAGCAATCGGCACACCTGCGATTAGGAAACATTACCCATGCCGTAACTGCCGGCGATCGGTTCTTTACCACCAATTTGTCGCAAAAGCTTAATGAGCAAGGAATTCCAAATTCGGCAGCAATGAAACTTGAGGCAACTGCTTCGACAGATGGTGGCCAGCTAAAGTTGAACAACATAAACATTTGGGGTATTGATAGCAGCTTCGGAAAGTTGACCACATCGGCAATAACCGAAAGTGCAGAAGGCGTTTCAATCAGCACAAACCTTGCTACGCGCCTCAACCTTTCTGTTGGAGATGAACTAATTCTTCGGATCAAAAAAGCGAACCTGATCCCGGCCAATGCGCCCTTTGTTTCCGACGAAAAACAAACGATAACCCACCGCACAAC
>CAZRXT010000285.1:1167-3573 GCA_964604035.1 uncultured Prolixibacteraceae bacterium
GCCATGGCCGACCAGTGGGAATTGCGTTCAACCCGCGTTTTCATCGACGATGTGGTGACTAAAGCCATTGAAAATACCGGACTTCAGCATAATTCAATCTTCACCTATTTTGCCAATAGTTTCAGCGCAATGGGCAACGAAACGCCCTATTCGTTTGTCTCGACATTGGAAGATGACCGGATGAACGAAGCCGATATGGTAATTAACCGCTGGATGGCTTCCGATTTGAACGTTAAAGAGGGCGACTCGTTGTCAATGAGCTATTTCACCATTGGCCCACTGAGGGAACTGACAGAAGAGACAAAAAAATTCAGGGTGAAAAAAGTTGCCGAGATCGAGGGCTACTTTGCTGACCGTAGTCTGATGCCACAAATTCCGGGACTTTCAGATGCTGAAAACTGTCGCGACTGGCAAACCGGCGTGCCAATCAACCTAAAATCGATACGCGACAAAGACGAAAAATACTGGTACAATTACAAAGGTTTGCCCAAAGCATTTATTCCACTTGCAACTGCCCAAAAATTCTGGAAAAACAGCTACGGTTCGGTCACAGCTTTCCGATTTAACCGCAACGATGTGTCGAAGGAAGAACTTACACAAATTATCCGCGAGCAAATTGATCCGTTTGAGCTCGATTTCAAACTTCAAAATGTAAAAGAAGACGGACTTGCCGCGGCCAAAAATGGCACCGACTTTAGTTCGCTCTTCCTCGGGCTAAGTTTTTTCATCATTGCTGCCGCACTGGTTCTTATCTCGCTTTTATTTCGCCTTAACCTTGAAAAACGCACTTCCGAAATTGGAACTCTCTCAGCTCTTGGGTTCACAAACAAAACCATCAGCAACATTTTCCTTGCCGAAGGGTTGGTGGTAGCAATTGTCGGCGGAATTATTGGACTGGCATTGGCTTTTGTTTACAACGAACTGATTTTTTGGGCGCTCAACCAAGTTTGGAACGACATTGTGCGAACCGAAGTCCTTGTGAGCCGATATAAAATTTCGACATTGATGATTGGATTGGTTATCAGCATTGTGGTTTCGACAACAACAATCTGGTTCTCGCTTCAGAAAGCAATGGCACGAAGCTCTGCCCAACTTCAACGCGCACAAAAACAGAAAACCCCAAAATGGAAAAAAGCGGCAAAACAGTTGCTGATGTTCTTCCTTTTCAGCGTTTCGCTTGTAATAATTGTTCTGCAAATTGTTAATAGAGATGGAATTAACCCGAACTTGTTTTTTGTGGCCGGTGGTTTTCTGCTGATTGCTTTCCTGCTGGCCTTCGACCTTTTTCTTTCAAAAGAAAAAACAGACAAAATAGAGCCTCTTACAACATCGAAACTTGTTGTGGCAAACATGCGCCAAAGCCGTTCACGAAGCCTAGTTATTGTTGTTTTGCTGGCGATTACTACCTTCATAGTTGTTGCTACGGGAATGTACCGCCAGGATATGTTTGGTAATGCGCGCGACAAAAAGAGTGGTACTGGTGGTTTCCTTTTTGTGGCCGAATCGACAATGCCTTTGCTGAATAACCTTAACGACCAAAAATTCAGAAAAGAACAAGGTTTTGCGGAAGAATTTTCAGCCGTTCAATTTTTTGTTGCCGATGGCGACGATGCCAGTTGCCTGAACCTGAACCGCATTTCAAATCCGCGGGTTTTGGGCGTTGACGCTTCACAACTTGAAGGAAGGTTTTCGTTCCAGACTTTTGCTGACGATCAGATACCCACCGACGAATGGAAACTGCTACAAAAAAATCAGGATGGTTGCATTGCGGCAATAGCCGATCAAACGGTAATTCAATGGAGCTTAGGAAAAAAAGTTGGCGACACGCTGACCTATCAGAATTCGCATGGCGAACAGGTGAAGCTGCTGCTGGTTGCCGGGCTGAAATCGTCGGTTTTCCAAGGAAATATTCTGATAGATAATCAACAGTTTCTTCGGAATTTTAGCTCATCGGGTGGATCGAGATTTTTCCTGATCGATGGCGAAACTCAACGCCAGCAAGCCATTGCCGAAGATATGAAGCTTCAATTTCGCGACCTGGGCCTTGAAATAGCACCAGCGGCACAACGACTGGCCGAATTCAAAACGATTGAAAACACTTACCTGAGCATTTTCCTCATTCTTGGCGCATTTGGATTACTGATCGGGACCATTGGACTGGCGGTAATCATGGAACGCACTTTGCTGGAGCGAAAAGCCGAATTTTCGTTGCTCTCGTCGCTTGGTTACAGCCGAGGGTTAATAGGAAAAGTGGTTACTTCGGAATACCTGATCCTGCTAATTTCAGGAATCCTGATCGGTTTCATTACCGCAATTATTTCGGTATTCCCCGCCATATCATCTTCATTGAATGATGTTTCGCCTTGGTTTGTATTGTTGCTGATGTTAGTTGTAATTGTAAACGGA
>CAZRXT010000286.1:0-3567 GCA_964604035.1 uncultured Prolixibacteraceae bacterium
CAAACATTATACATATCCTTTTAGCTCTGCTGATTTTCAATTAGCTTCGCTGATCTCCGATTGTGGCGGAAAGCCATGCTCGTTTCATTTCAGAATAAATTATTGGGCAATACCCGTTTTCAGCTTATCGGGATTGTGTTTGTATTTAAAGAAAAATGGGAACAAAATGGCTAAAACAAGGGCATAAGCTGCAAATGCGAACCAAATACTTTGCCAGTCTTTCACTCCATCAACAGTAAAACGATCAACCACTAAGCCACTTACCAATCCTCCAATTATAGTTCCAATTCCATTAGTCATGATCATAAATAAGCCTTGAGCGCTTGATCTGATTTTGGTAGTTGTTTCCATCTCAACAAATAGTGATCCTGATATGTTGAAAAAGTCGAATGCCATTCCATAAATAATCATTGATAATATCAGTAGAATGAACCCACTACCCGGATTTCCGAAACCAAACAAACCAAACCGTAAAACCCACGCCAGCATACTAATAAGCATTACATTTCTAATTCCAAACCGTTTCATAAAGAACGGAATAGCTAATATGAAAAGTGTCTCTGATATTTGAGAAACCGACATCAAAATTCCCGGGTGGGTAACAGCAAACGACGTCGGGTAATTGACATTGAAATCCATCAAAAAAGGTTGCCCAAAAGTATTTGTGATTTGGAGAGCTGCTCCCAGTAGCATAGAAAAAACAAAGAAAATAGCCATCTTCGGATTCTTAAACAGCACCAAAGCATCTAATCCCAAAGAAGATACAACAGTCTTTTTCCGCTGAGAATTATCGGGTTTACATTGTGGCATAAACAATGCGTAAACGCCCAATATCAGCGATGCAGCTGCACTCATATAAAATTGCCCTGCCCCTCCTTTTAATCCGAAAAGATCGACAACCCACATGGCTACAATAAACCCTATAGTACCCCAAACACGAATTGGGGGGAATTCCTTCACCACATCGTGACCTCTTTTTTCCAACAAATGATATGCAACCGAATTGTTTAAGGCAATTGTTGGCATATAAGCCATTGCATAGAAAAGCATAATCCAGTACAAAACATCGTAATTTGTTATTGTTGAAGCCAAGAGAAAAAGAGCAGCACCAACAAGGTGACAAACTCCCAAAACTTTTTCGGCATTAAACCATCGATCGGCTACAATACCTAGCAACCCAGGCATAAACAGCGATGCAATACCTGCAGTTGCATAAATACTTCCAACTTGAAACCCTGAAAACCCAAGTGTATTTATCAGATATCCACTTAACGAAATCAACCAGCACCCCCAAACGAAGAACTGGAGGAAGTTCATAATTATTAGTCGTGTTTTAATATTCATAGTAGGTTTATGTGCTTAATTTCAGATTGCTCTCAAAAAAAGAAATATAAATTCAGGGAAAGTATTATTGTTCGGACAAAAATGCCCCCACGAAACTAATTCCCGGTTTTGCGCCGCGAAATTTCATCCCTGATTTCAGAAGCCACCTCGTATTTCTCTTCACTAACAGCATCGTGAAGCAATTGCTCAAGCTCTTCGACCGAATAAAGTTCATACTTATTTTTCCTGCTATCGGGCTGTTCTTCTTTAGCATTTGCTGTAGCATCATCCTCAAAATCGTCGGTTACTTCAATAACAATACCCGACTTGGCTAAAATTTCTTCGGTAGTGTAAATAGGGCACTTAAACCTAAGAGCCAACGCAACAGCATCAGAAGTACGAGAATCAATAGCAATATGAACACCATTCTGTTCACAAATCAATTCCGAGAAAAATATCCCTTCCTCAAGTTTATATATTAATACTTCAATCAACTCAATTTGAAACGCCTGCGCAATGTTTTTAAATAAATCGTGAGTTAAAGGCCTTGGAGGGTGAAGTCCTTCGAGCTGAATGGCTATAGACTGAGCTTCAACTGGCCCAATAATAATCGGGATTCGTCTGTCGCCATTATCCTCGGCTAATACAAGAGCATAAGCACCAGTCTGAGTCTGACTAACAGAAAGCCCCAAGACATTTAGTTTAATTTTAAGCATATTACGTTTAGACAACATGTAGATAACTATAGAAACAAAGATAAAAATTGTTTTTTCTTTACCTCGCTAATTTGATTTTAATTGCGAGCATATAGTGTATCTAATAGTAGTTAGATAACTTAAAAAAGGTCATAAATATTTGTCAATCATTGAAAATTATATACTTTTGCACTCCGAAAGATTTCGTTCAGGCCTAAAAGATAAATGCCAGAAGCGTTTACGCCTGCCGGAAGAAAATGTAAATCAAGATTTAAGATGTTTGCAATTATTGATTTCGGTGGTTTCCAATACAAAGTTGAAAAAGACAGTAAACTTTTTGTGAACCGCCTCGAAACAGAAGAAGGTGAATCCTTCGAAATTGAAAAAATTCTTCTTATTGACAATGATGGCGCAGTAAAAGTTGGAACTCCAACTGTTGAAGGTGCTAAAGTCAAAGCAAAAGTATTGGAACACATGAGAGGTGATACTCTTGTAGTTTTCAAGAAAAAACGTAGAAAAGGATACAAAGTTAGAAATGGCCATCGCCAATATTTAACTCGTATTCAAATTGAAGAAATTGTTGGATAACGAAAAAAATTAAAATACCATGGCTCATAAAAAAGGTGTCGGTAGTTCGAAGAACGGACGTGAATCGGAAAGTAAACGATTAGGTGTTAAAATTTTTGGCGGACAATCAGCTAAAGCTGGTAACATTTTAGTTCGTCAGCGTGGAACTGTACATAATCCAGGCGAAAATGTAGGTATTGGTCGCGATCATACTTTGTTCGCATTAATCGACGGTACTGTAGTTTTCAGAAAAAAACAGAAAAACAGATCTTATGTTTCTGTTGAACCTATTGCTGAAAATTAATCTAATTATCAGATAGTTTAAAGGGGTTTCCAATATTGGAAACCCCTTTTTTTATTCCCTTCGCTCAATAAAATATCCTTTTTCTCCATTCAGTTGCAACCCCTCAAAATTCCTTTTGTCATTACGGTTATAGTTTTCAATCCTGACCGATTAAAAACATACAAAAACAAAACACATTAGAAATTTTAAAATACAAGCCATGAAACGAGCATGTTCGTTACAAACACATAGACCGATGAAAACTCACATGCGAGTTCCATCTATCAACATAAAACAGAAAATAGGATGAAAACACAACTTTTACTCGTAATCTTTTTATTGATTTCTGCATTGTCTTTTTCTCAAAACGACGAGGCAAAAACTGAAATGAAAACAACACCATTTCAATTCACTTTACTAACTCCGCCAATAGGCACCAATGGAATCTACTTTTACAAAACCGCCAACGATGTTTCGCTAAACACATTCATTGGGGTTTCGGCTGCAACAAACTATGTAGAATTAGGAGGCTTTCTCAACGTAGACCGCTTCTACGCAAATGGAGTACAAGCTGCTGGTTTTGCAAACATTAACGGCTTCGACCCAAAAGCTAAAGATTTTACTTCGGAAGGCGTTCAAGGTGCTGGTTTTGCAAACATCAACGCGAATAACTACAAAGGGATACAGTTATCGGGGTTC
>CAZRXT010000287.1:0-3545 GCA_964604035.1 uncultured Prolixibacteraceae bacterium
GGTAAAGAACTTTTGATGGTTCGTTAATGTCGAGAAGAACAGCTCCGAAACTGTACACAAAACCGTTGCAAGTTCCTGATACTCCGTGGTAAAACAACAACCAACCTTCGGTAGTTTCAATTGGAACAGGACCTGCACCAATTTTTGTTCCCTGCCACCAGCCTTGTCCGCCTTTGCTCATCACATGTTTATGATTTCCCCAGTAAACCATATCGGGACTTTCGCTGATGAAAATATCGCCAAAAGGAGTATGGCCTGTATCGCTAGGACGGCTCAATAACATGTATTTGCCGTTTATTTTTCGTGGGAAAAGTACTCCATTGCGGTTATAAGGCATCAATGGGTTCGACATGCGGGTAAAAGTTTTGAAATCTTTAGTACGTCCAAGACCAATAGAAGGTCCTTTCATATCGTCGCACCAAGTAACAAAATATTCGCCATCAATTTCAATTACACGAGGATCATAAGCATAGCTTGTAGGAGCCGGGTTTCCATTTTCGTCGACCCATTCAATTGGATCAGGGTTTAAATCGATATGAATTCCATCTTTACTTGTTCCTGAAAACAATGTAGCACGCCCATTTCTTTGGTCGGCACGAAAAACACCGGCAAATTCGCCTTTGAAAGGAGCCATTGCGCTGTTATATACGCGAGATGCTTTTGGTATTGGATTCCAATCTATTACCGGATTTCCACTAAATCTCCACATTACATCGACACATCCGGCTGGTTTGTCTTCCCAAGGTATGTTTGGGAGGGCTTTTCCAATAATTGTTTTGCTCATAATTTATTCAATATATATTTATCTGTTATTTTTCATTTTAAGCTTCGGCAACACCGCTATCAATTCTTCGTTGTTCCAATTCGGCTTGAACTGTTTTCATTGTTTTCTCATCTAACTTGTAGAAGAACAGAAGGATGACCAACGCAGCTAAACCAGCAATAATTGGGATGATACTCATCATAGCTTTCAACCCAAATAACGTTCCTGCATTTTGAGTTACATTGGCAACGAAGCCTGTACTTGCCAAAATGAATGCTGCAATCATACTACCAAAAGCCCATCCTAATTTGTTCGACATAATTGAAGCCGAGAAGATCAACCCAGTAGCACGTCGTCCGGTTTTCCATTCAGCATAGTCGGCAGTATCGGCATACATTACCCAAAGCAATGCCGAAATTGGCCCGCCGGTAATAGAACCAATGGCTTGGAAGAACAGAATGAGGAAGATATTTTCGGGTCTGAAGAAAATGAACGACCCCGTGCAAATAATGGCACCAACCAATAAAATGATGGTTCCTCTTTTGCGTCCAAAAGTTTTTGCCCACCAAGGAATCAACAATACTCCTACCAATGAAAGAGCCTGACCTACTGTGTTAAATGTAGATGCCAAAACTTCAAATCCAAATGTTTCGCCTGTATTCAACATGGCCAATTTTTCTTTCCCAAATATGCCTAAAACAGGGTTGGCAATAAATTCGCGCCCAAAATTCAAGAAGCTTGTAAGCCAAGGCACTGCCTGTTCGCCAACATAGTATTTAAAGTAGTGAGTGGTAACATTCAAACGAATACAGTTGAATAAAATAAATAGAATAGTGATTGCAAAGAGCATGAGCCATGGAACATTTTGCACAATGTCTTTAAGGTCGCGTTTTACATCGGTTTTCTCTTTTGCAATAGGCTTAATGCGTTCTTTTGTTGATAGAAAAGTGATAACAAAGAAAAGAACAGCAGCTGAAGCATAAATCATCATGGTGGTATGCCATCCTGTTTGTGCAATTTCGACTTCGGTAGTTCCTTTTCCAAACATTTTAGCAAACGGAAGGGCAGTTGCCGAAACAATGATGCCGGCCAAATAAGCACCAACAAATTTGAACGACGAGGCGCTTGTTCTATCAACAGGATCGCCGCTGATTACGCCTAATAAAGAGGTGTAAGGAATATTTACGGTTGAATACAAAAACATGAATAACAGGAAAGTTACGTAGGCATAAATGATTTTTCCTGTGCCGCCAAAATCGGGGGCTGTAAAAGCTGCAACCGCAGCAATGGCCAATGGCACGGCTCCAAAAAGAATATATGGTCTGAATTTTCCCCAACGGCTTTCGGTCCTGTCGGCTGTCATCCCAATTACAACATCAAATAATGCATCTAAAACTCTTGATACAAAAAACATTACACCTGCAACTGCGGCTGATAGCCCAAATACATCGGTGTAAAAATAAAGAAGGTAAACCATAATGGTTTGCCAGAATAAGACAGATCCGAGGTCGCCGCATCCATAACCGGCTTTTTCCCAGAATGAAAGTTTTTTGGTTGAGTTACTCATAAGTTTTCTATTTCTTAGGTTATTCTTTGTGAACGTTTACTTTATTTAGCTAATTACGTAAAAAATTCTGTTCAGTGTTTTAAATGCAGAACTATTTACGTTGGCGAATTAATGACTAAATTCAAAGAAGAACTGGGACATTCATTGCTTAATGTGAGGGTGAAATATTTCTTTTTCCTTTAAAATCATTTCTACAATGAACTTTTTTACTGATGAATTCTTTATTATACAAGGGTTTCAATCGAATTATCTAAACAAACCGTTGTTATGGTTAAGGAAATGAAAATAAGGTTGGCATCTCTTTCAAATTGGAAGGGAAAACCAATGCCGGTTTTATTTATCGGCCATGGATCTCCAATGAATGGAATTGAGGATAATGAATTTAGTAGGGAGTGGGAAAAGCTAGGGCAGGAGATTCCAACGCCATTGGCTGTTTTGTGTGTTTCGGCACATTGGCTTACGAATGGAACTTTTGTTACGGCAATGGAAAAGCCCGAAACAATTCACGACTTTGGAGGTTTTCCAAAAGAATTATTTGATGTGCGGTATCCTGCTCCGGGAAATCCAAAACTGGCAGCTGAAGTGGTTGATATTGTAAAAGAAACAAGTGTTGGATTAGATCACGATTGGGGCCTCGATCATGGAGCTTGGACTGTTGTTCGACGCATGTATCCCGATGCCAATATTCCTGTTTTACAGCTGAGTATTGATTATTATCAACCGGCAGGTTTTCATTATAAGCTTGGAGCTGAGTTAGCCGATCTTCGTCGGAAAGGTGTGCTAATTATTGGTAGTGGCAACATGGTTCACAACCTTCAACTTACCGATTGGAACAAACTTTCTGAACCTGGTTATGGTTACGACTGGGCTCTCGAAATGAACGAAATTTTTAAGCGTAACATTCTGTCGGCTAATCACGAAGCCCTTATCGATTATAAAAGTTTTGGTTCAGCAGCGTTAAAAGCTATTCCAACTCCCGATCATTATTATCCGTTGCTTTATGTTCTTGGTCTTCAGTCGAAAACTGATGAAATTCAGATTTTCAACGATAAGGCGGTTGGCGGTTCGTTAACTATGACTTCAGTAAAAATTGGATGATTGTGTACTTGACTGGTTACTCATTTTTTCTGATCACCATCATCCCGTCGCGGAAAGGGAAGATAATGTTTTCAACGCGAGGGTCGTTTTGAATTAACTGATTGAATTCAATAATTC
>CAZRXT010000288.1:0-3511 GCA_964604035.1 uncultured Prolixibacteraceae bacterium
GTCAGATTAGCGAACAAGTTCCGGCCGAGAAAGCAACAGACTACATTGGTTTTAGAATTGTTAAATCAAGTGCGAATAAATAACGTCTGCAAATAAAAGCGATATGTCAATTAACTTTGGTGAACTTTGTTCACCAGAGGTAACGGTATATCGTTTCGTACGTTGTGTGTCTGATAAGAAGAACCGCGCATAAATTCAAAAAAAGAAATAACATGGATAAAGAAAAACTACATAGTTTAATTAAAAAAGAACAACCAAACATCTGTCAAGTAGTTATTTATAAAGACGGTAAAGAAATATATTCTGACGAGTGGAATAACTATAAAAAAAGTGATTGCACTCACATTATGTCAGCAACCAAAAGCATTGTATCATTATTAATTGGAATAGCATTAGACCAAGGCTTAATAAAAAGTATTGACGATAGAGTGCTGGATTATTTTCCCGACTACAACGTTAAGCGGGGAGAAAAAACCATATACGATGTAACTATTAAACATTTACTTACCATGAAAGCTCCCTATAAATGCAAAGGAGACCCATGGACAAAAGTATGTTCAAGTAATGATTGGACTTTAACATCGTTAGATTTTTTGGGCGGAAGAAAAGGTATCACAAACGAATTCAACTATCAAACTGTTTGTTTGCACATATTAACAGGCTTAATAAATAAAGTAAGTAATATGGCTCCTGTCGATTTTGCTAATAAGTATTTATTTGAACCTATAGGAGTGCAAAAACACATTAATTACCTGGCTAAAACAATCGAAGAGCATAAGGACTTCACAATGAATAAAAAACCGAAGGAAAATGTTTGGTTTTGCGATCCGCAGGGTGTTGGAACTGCTGGCTATGGGTTGTGTTTTTCAGCCGAAGATTTGGCTAAAATAGGACAGCTTTGTTTAGACAAGGGTAATTTTAATGGAAATCAAATAGTGCCTTCTGAGTGGATTGACGAAATTACAAAGCCAACATTTACAACAGGAAATAAATTCATGAACATGATGTATGGTTATCTCTGGTGGATAATTAATGAAGAAAAAAACATCTACGCCGCAATTGGTAATGGTGGAAATGTTATTTATATCGATCAGGAGAATAATCTGGCAATTGCTGTAACTTCTTATTTTAAGCCAACAGTGTTTGATAGGATTGAATTTATAGAAGAAAGAATAAAGCCAATTATTTTAAACTAAACAGTAACAGTGAGGAGTGATAAAAACATAATCACATTAAATGGAATTACTCCCCCACTCTCTCGATTACATCGCGTGGGCAAACGACCAATGAGAGTTCAGCGGAGGTAAACAAATTATACTCATTATTTTTAACTTGTTAGAATAATATTCATCATACTGCAACAACAAGAATAGTGGATATATTGAAAAACCACCCGATACATAAGCGCGGAAGCCGTGTGGTTAACTAAAATATTTTTTTACTTTTATGCCTCCATTGTTAAAGATGGGTTCGTTTTCAGTATAGAAAATACATTTACAGCAGAGCTACTGATTATGCTGGCGAAAAAGGTTTATTGAACGATGTTACAGTTGTTCAGTAAATTATGAATACCACGCAATGCACACAGTGTGGGAACAGTGGCTAATAACCAACAATAAAAACCAAAATAGACAGTATAATAAAACCAAATTTAAAGAAGGATGAAACGAACATGATTCGTTAAGCTCAAACATAGATGAAACAATATTCAGCAAAAGCTAAAATTCATCATGCGAGTTCCAAGAGTGGAGGCATCGATGTTCGAAGATATAAATTTAGATCCAACAGATAAACAGTAACTTTAAAAGATATAAACGAATGAAAAAACAATTACTAACCTTATTCCTATTGGCATTTTGTGCCTCAACTTTTGCTATTGGCATTAACCAAAAAACAGCAAGCACCATTAAAAACGGCAAAATTATCATCGGTCTTTACGAACATGAGAAAAAAGAGAGTGCTGAAGAGGCTAAAGAGATCGACGACATCAACACCGTTCTTACCTCAATTATTAAACAGTACTGGACTTTTTCAGAAATTGCCGACGCAATGCCCCTCAAAGCAGCTCAAAAGGCCGCAAAAAAAGATCCTAATCTGTTCGTATTATATCCCGGAACAAATTCTGTCCGCGGTGGAAATGCAGGTGGTTACCGTATTGTTACAAAAAGCGATGCCTTACTTTTATCAACAGGCAGCAAAGATTTTCTTAATGCCATCGACTTTCCTAATATACCAACTGGCATTAACAAAGCTTCGCTAGTTTTTGCTGTAACTTCTATGCAAAATATGGTTGAGCAAATTTACAATAAGCAGAAAATGGGACTCACTTCAATTTATCTGTCAATGAACGACAACATCCCTTCACTTAAAGGAAAAACTCTATTGGTTCCCGATTATTTGCTCGATGAAGATGTAACCTCCGAAATGTTTGACGAGAACTATCCATTCGACTTTAAAATTGTTTCAACAGAAGAGTATAGCCAAAAAATACTAGAAAAAGACAGTAGCTATTGTTATCTGGTATATCTTATCCAACCCGCAGGATCGAGTTTTGCACACATGCTTTATTGGATTGATGCCGCCAATGGAGCTTTTTCAGCAAAACTCAGGATCAGTTCGGCTGTTCAAATCAAAGGGTCAGCATTCTTCAAAAATGGCAAATCGAAAACGATTAACAAACGCATATTGAAAGATATGGCCAAATTATTTAAAGATTCAGGCAAATAAATACAAGAATTAAATAGAAAGTTATTTCAAAAATGAAAAAAATTCTTGTCGCTTTGTTGTTTTTTGTTGTGATAAAAATGGCACAGGCACAGGTTGTCGATTTTGGCGTTTCTTTACGGTCTCTCCAATACTCTCAGCAATCTTTAACACCCGATTATTCAGGATCGTACCTGAATTGTGATATTACTATTGGCTTAAGTGCCCCATTGTTAACTGTTGCCAACGATTTCAATTTAGGCATTTATAGTTCTGCCTCATTGGGGCATCCGTTTGCCAGAAGTTCCGTCGAAACCGACTTGTGTCCTGAAGATTTTATTGAACTATCGGTTCCTCTTTATTTGACCTTTGGATATGGTGCTGGTACAAAGAAAGAGAGCAATCGGAAATTTGGATTCAAGGTTGGTGCTGGATACCAAATGACCAATGCATTGCTTTTTGGGTATGATGATTTTGTTTATTCTTGTGTTCATCCTCAAATAATGGCAGAGATTACCATTAAATTTAAAAAGCATAATGGCATTAAAATCCGCTACGAAAAGCAACTTTCCGATTGGTCGGGTAAAGGGTGTTACGAACTGACCCCTAATAGTAATGCGATAGGGTTTACCCAGCAAAGCATATCTGTAACTATGATATTGTCTAAATCGAAGAGAAGAGAACTTCCTAAATATGATTTGAGTAATTAGTAGAACCAAGTTTGAAACTTATATTCGAAGCATTATACTGTCTTACTTTCACTCGTTGAAAATGAGTAAAAGTAAGACAGTAAAAAAAACAATGCATC
>CAZRXT010000289.1:0-3511 GCA_964604035.1 uncultured Prolixibacteraceae bacterium
TAATTGAGGTAACAACAATCAACGAAAATATGGCAATGTGGTTCTTCTTCATTTATATAGTTTTACTAAAACTGTTTCGACACAACAGCGCATAAAATAACTAAAAAAAGGCGAAAGACTAAAAAATAGAAAAAGAAAGATTGTTTAATTATTTCTCGTTGTCAACCATCCATGTAGCATCCAGTAGAATCATTGAGTCAAGTGAAATGCCTTTTTCTCGAGATTTTAGTTCGACTTTCGATAACCAATCTGGAGTATTCTTGATCGTTTGGATGTAGCTTTCAATTTTGTTTTGCCTTAAATTTATTTGAGGTTGAGGACTCCAATTTGTTGAAGTTTTTATTGCATTCAACTTTATGATCTTGTTGTTGGTTCTGCTGTCAGAATAAATAGTGTCAGAATCAAGACGAAGATTGCTCCTTGTTGCCGCATTTTGTAACATTTGGGTTAGCTGTGGTGCATTTCTTCCGGGGGTCGAATAAATAAGAATATTCATTCCTTCAGCTAAAATGCTGTCGAGATTGGCTGGGGTAATTCGCCAAAGTTTTGCATTGTTTTTTTCTCCTTCGTAAGTAATAATGTTTGGGTTAATATTCATCAAAAGAGGTAAATATGCCTCTTTCCCGGCACAGTAACTCAATCCGTAGACTAGTGCATTTTCGGGGTATGGAGCCGATTCCCATGTTGGTTCTACAAACCAAACATCGTTTTTTGAAACTTCATTTTTAACAAAATCCAGAATCTTTTCGCGTTCAGCAATTTCCTTTTTCATAGGTGCAAAATCTGAACAGACTTTACCTATAGTAGCAGTGAAGAATAGCAGCGGAAGTATAGAGCTAGTCAGAATCAATTGTTTTTTCTTCTTAAGCATTGTAGAAAGGAAAGTTGACAAGCTGAAAAATATAAACCCATAAATCGTAAAGGTTGGGACTAAATAATAGTTCTTGAAATGTTTAGAAACAATCAACATTTGCAAAAGAATTATTAGTAAAAAGCCTGCAAATAGGAACGAAGAATCACCAAATGTGTTTAGTTGTTTTCTTCTCCTGATTGCTATAAATAATAGTATTACCAACGTTAAAATGAGCAGAGATAATTCAGGGTTCAATCTAAATATTTCATGCACATTTTCTATTATCTTTTGCAGGTTAATAACCTTTGTATTGCCTCCACCATAGAGTCCGTCGTGCTTGAAAATGCCAACAATAAACCTGCGATATTCAACAAATTTGTTAATTATTGGTAGAATGAAAATGAAGAAAGAAACAATTCCCGACCCAACATATATCAACCTATTTTTGTTGGTGCGAATAATTAGTAACGGCAACAATAACAGTGGAATATAATTAAATTTTGTTGCTAGCCCCAAGGCCATAACAGTACCACTCCACAATGCAAATTTCCACGATGAACGGTTTTCGTATCCATGTTTTAAATAGATAAGTATAAAAATCAGCGTGATGATCATGAAAAATCGGTCGGGGTTTGCTCTGCTGAAGAGCCACATTGATACATCGTTAAAGAAACAGCTGGCCTGTAAAATAACTAGTTGCCACGATGGAATTTTCCTTTTAAAACCGACAAAACCAATTGCCAATATCAATGCGGCCTGCACTAACGTTAAAGCCAAAGAAATAGCTTTTAGATAATGTTCTGGCCGGGCAAAAACATCTTGGGCAATATTCCCTTGTCCAGATATTAAATGAGTTATCCTGATTACTATGCCACTGAAGACCTGAAATGGAGTGCCAGGATGGTCAATGTGCCCAATGCGGTTAAAATTGAAAGTTGCACAATTTAAGCCGTTTACCAGATAAGGAAATTCCGGATCAGTCGATTTGGAATAGAATGGGTCGAACATGCATAAATTGAAAATTCCCCATCCTAAAACAATGATCGGAATTAAAAAATGTATGAAATTCAATTTATATCGCCCCATAATTTCGCTATTTGAATTTAATTTTTCGGGCAGCAAATAAGCTCATTTTTATCAACAACCAGCCATGGGTGAAGCGGCTAATTTGTGTTGATCCATATTCTCTATCTCGGTATCTTACAATTACTTCTGTAATTTTCAGGTTCAGTTTTGCTGCTCCAAACAGCAAGTCGAAATCGCCAAACGGATCGAAATCGCCAAAGTAGTGACGGTTGGCAATAATCTTTTTATAGTCTTCGCGGAAAAGCACTTTGGTGCCACACAATGTATCTTTCAACCGTTGGCCAAGTATGAACGAGAAAAACCATCCAAAGAATTTGTTGCCAAGGTAGTTAAGGAATCGCATAGCTTCTCCTTCCATAGGGTAAACCAACCTGCAACCGTTTATAAATTCTCCTTTGTTGTTGCGCAGAGCCTCGTAAAATTTAGGCATATCTTCGGGTGGAGTTGTGAGGTCTGCATCGAGAATCATCAAAATATCGCAGGTGGCAACATCAAAAGCTTCGCGAACCGCATTCCCTTTACCTTTCCCAGTTTGCTTCATGACCTTCATATCTACTTCGGGGTATGCATGTTGAACACGGAGCATCTCCTCGTAAGTGCCATCGCTCGAATTCCCTTCAATGAAAATAAATTCCTGATGTGTACCGAATTTTGGAGTCCGTTTTATCGCGTTCTCCATATTGCCTTTTTCGTTTCGGGCAGGAACAACTATGGTTACTGAAAATTCTTTTGGCTCAGAATAAATAGGGCGTGCAGTGATGAACTGAATCAAGTCGAGACCATTTATTCCGGGTAGATTGGCCAAAAACTTGTTCACAATCAGATTGAACAACGGAATGAATTTTGGAAAAAGCAGCTTCTTTTCAACCTTGACAATCTCAAACCCTTCAAGGTGGAGAATGTTCTCGATGTCTTTGATCGACAGCCAGTTCTGAAGAGGTTGTTTTGCTTTTAATCCAAAAAATTCGCCCAGGTTCAGTACTGGTTCCCAAAGATAGTTGTAACTCGAAATGATAATTTTTGTTCGGGGATTTACGTAGCTTCTTATATTGTGAAAGAAAGCCTGTACGTCCCAAATAGAGGTGATTAGGTCTGAAACAATTATGTAGTCTATCGAAATGCCGGGTTTAAAGTCAATAGCGTCGGCAACATGAAAATCAAGATGCGGATATTTCTTTTTTGCAATTTCGATTGCAGTTTTAGAGAAATCTACACCAATGCCGATACTTGGCTTAACAACATTTAATAAATCTCCGGTTGAACATCCGAGTTCTAAAACGGTTGAGCCTTCAGGTATAATAAAGGCAAATTGCTTTTCAATATTTTTTTGATAAAAACGGTTGCGGCGTTTCCACTTATCTCGCTTTGATGCAGTCTTTTCGAAATAGTCGAGTATGAGTTGTTGTCCTTTTTCCATAAAGCAAACTTATTATTTTTGTGGGGACAAATATGTGAATAATAGTTTAATTATCGATGTTGTGTGCGTTTGTTTAGTATTGAGAGAAATTAATTCCAACATATATTTTATTTTCCTGAAAAATATGCTGATTTTCGCATTTCAACATATCGTAT
>CAZRXT010000290.1:0-3509 GCA_964604035.1 uncultured Prolixibacteraceae bacterium
TACATTGTTATTGATGGCGCTTCTGTCGATGGAACTGTTGAAGTGATAAAAAAATATGCCGAGCGACTTTCATATTGGGTAAGCGAAAAAGACAGAGGTATATACGATGCGATGAATAAAGGTCTTCGTGCCGCAACCGGCGATTTTGTTTGGTTCATAAATTCAGGCGATCAGGTTTATGACCCTGCAACTGTTGAAAATCTTGTTGTTTGTATCGACAATGATACTGATGTAGTTTATGGCGAAAACGTATTGATTGATGATCAAGGTGAAATTTTGGGAATGCGCCGCAAGAAAGCTCCCGAGAAACTTAATTGGCATCATTTTATAAATGGGATGATGGTTTGTCATCAGTCGGTTTTGGTACGACAGAGTGTGGCTCCGGCTTACAATGAAGTCTATCGGTTTTCGGCCGATTTTGAATGGGTGTTGGTTTCGCTAAAGAGTGCCCGGAAAGTGGTGAATTCGCATCAAATACTTTCTCGATACCTTGAAGAGGGAATGACAACCCAAAACCTTAAACCAAGTCTCAAAGAGCGGTTCGTAATTATGAAACGCTATTATGGCACTATCCCAACGCTATTGAATTATATGTGGCTTGGCATTACTTACTTCTTGTTTATTAAGAAGAATAAGGGCAATTATCGTCCTGTTGAATAAGATTATTTTCTTGCTTTTACCATCAGTACATTGCCAACAGAATGTGTGCCTTTTGTGTCGATGTAATTTAAAATGGCTGAGATTGGGTACGCAATGATGTAATAAAATGGCAACAAAATAAAAAATAGTTTACTCACATTCAATATGATAATTGGCCATTTCATCGAGAGTTTCCATGCCAGTCGGCCCGGTTTTCCATAAGTAAATTTAGCATCGACTTTAGAGAACCCTGCCAATTTCAGTTTCTCTTTAATATCTTCAATATTGTAGCCATCACGAACATGTTCGTCAACAAACGCGGCCGAAGCATCGTGTTCATGTTCTTCTTCGTCGTGATCTCCGGCATCGCTCGGGGTATTTATAAGCAGCAACCCATCGTCTTTCAGTACTTTATTGAAGTTTTTAAGCACCGAAATATCATCTTCAATGTGCTCCATTACATCAATCGAAATAATCAAATCGTACTTCTGTTCCGACTCAAAATTGGTTAAGTCGGCATAGCCAAACTTAACACGGTCACCCAAGCCTTGCTGTGAAAAGAAGTTGTTGCAGTCTTCAATCTGTTCTGTTTTCACTTCGAGCCCCAGAATTTGAGCTTTGGGGAACAACTTTGCCATCCGGTACGAATATTGTCCGTAGCCCGAACCAGCATCCAGAATGTTGATTGGCCCGTTCTTCTCGGCCGCTAATTTCCTGAGTTCGTTATTTACATACCAGGCACGTAAAAACAACAAATCGAGCATCTTGTAAAACGAGATTCGTAGAATTGGAGCCGAATTGAAGAATTTCCCTAGGGAGCGTTTGATTGGATCGTATTGCATGTTAATCTTTTTTTAGAATGATGAATTTATATATGCCGAGAAGGAGTCCGGTTCCGTAACCAAAAACCTGGATATTTAGCGTAATAATCGACAAAAGAGAGGTTTTGATGCTCTTGTACATTTTGAACGATTGGGTAAAGGCCAACAGGCAAATTCCAGCAAAACCAACCCCAACTAAAGCCCACAGAAAGCTGCAAATAGTTGGTAAAAATGGTGTTGCTATTGCCAAAAGCAATAGACCAAGAATAAGGATAGCTGGTAGCAGGTGAATCACCTTAAGCATGTTTTTGTGCATTGTGCCAAGTTTAATCCGGGCCATGCCAATTGTTTTTATCTGTTTGAAAAACTTTTTCAGACTGGTGCGCCGCTTGTGGAAAACAAAAGCATCGGGAATTAATCCCATCTTAAATCCGGCTTCGTCAATGCGGGCCGAGAAGTCGGTGTCTTCGCCATAATAACGCAAACGCATGCCTCCAACTTTGTTGTACACAGCTCGCGAAATGCCCATGTTGAAACTTCGTGGATAGAATTTCTCAACACTTTTTTTGTTGCCTCTAATTCCGCCTGTTCCAATAAACGACGTCATCGAATAATTGATTGCCTTTAGCAGTGGAGAAAAAGATGGGTGAAAAGTATCGGGCCCTCCAAACGAATCGAACTGATTTTCAGCAATTCCCTTGTCCATTTCACGTAACCATTGTGGTGGCAACATACAATCGGAGTCGATAAACATTATATACTCGCTGTTGGTGTTGGCCATTCCGTTGTTGCGTGCGTTGGCTGGTCCCTGATTCTGCTGACATAGATGGCGAATTTGAAGTCCCGATGTGGATTGGTACGCATTCAGAAAATCAATAAACCCATCTTTTGAGCCATCATCAACGAACAGAAATTCAAAAGCACCACGATCGTAGTCGAGCAGTTCTGCTGTTTCGAGCAATTCTTTAACTTCGTCTAATCGGTTGTAAACCGGAACTATTATGGTAAAACGCATTTTCTTCTTATATTGAATGATGCGAAAATACAAAAAACCATATCAAATTCATGGCGAACAAAAGGGATAGTCCATTTTATTTTGCCAAATAGAATACGATAAAGGAGTTTTTAGAGTTATTTTTGAAAGCTAAACTATGTTGATATGCAATTCTGCGATTTAGATAAACAATACAAACAATACAAACCTGAGATTGATGCAGCCATTCAATCGGTTATAGATAATTCTGCTTTCATCAATGGCAAAGAAATTGAGTTGTTAGAAGAGGAATTAGCTGATTATTGTGGCGTTAAACATGCCATTGCGGTCAGCTCGGGAACCGATGCTTTGCTCTTGGCGTTAATGGCTTACGATCTTCAACCTGGCGATGAGGTAATTTGCCCAGCATTTAGCTTCTTCGCCTCGGCCTCAATGATTAGCTTATTGAAAGCTAAACCGGTTTTTGTCGATGTTTCGCCTCTAAACTACAATATCGATATTTCGAAGATTGAGAAAGCAATCACCTCGAAAACAAAAGGCATTATTGCAGTATCTTTATTTGGTCAATGTGTTGATTTTGACTCTTTGAGCGAGGTTGCTGATAAACATGGTCTTTGGGTAATTGAAGATGGTGCACAATCGTTCGGTGCAACTTATAAAGGACGGAAATCGTGTTCTCTCACCGAAGTTTCTACTACTAGTTTTTTCCCGGCAAAGCCACTAGGTTGTTATGGCGATGGAGGTGCTGTTTTTACTCATAACGATGATTTGGCTGCGTTAATCAGGCAGTTGCGGGGGCACGGACAATCGGCCCGCTATTTTCACGATCGGGTAGGAATCAACGGGCGGATGGATACAATTCAGGCTGCAATTCTTCGAGTGAAATTGCGTCATTTCGATCGTGAGCTTGAAATACGCCGCGAAGCTGCTGTTTTGTACTCATTGAAATTGAATGGGTTAGTTTTGCTTCCAACAATTGACGATGATTTCGAAAGTAGTTGGGCGCAATTCACAATCGGAATTGATAAACGAGATTCTGTTCGCAAAAAATTGGC
>CAZRXT010000291.1:0-3508 GCA_964604035.1 uncultured Prolixibacteraceae bacterium
CAAAGGCTGCAATTAACTTGTGGCCTTTTGTTTTGCGATAGGGTATGTGTATAAAAAAAGGCACTGCTTTCGCAAATGCCTTTTAACCCCCAAACCAATAAAAACCCAAACAAAAAAACCTAACTTCTAAAAAAATCCCCAATTTTCATTAATTATATTCTTTTTACTAAGATAGCTCATAATTGTTTACAATACAAGAAATGATTCTTTATTATAATGTTTGTTGTGCTGTTTTTTTCAATATAGGGAAGAATACTTCTCCATTATTTATTATCTGTAATGCGATATCAAAATCAGATGAAAAATTGTTTTTTAAAATACCTGCTTTAAAACCAGTTTTTAGCATATTGAAATGAACAATAAATTCGTCGGACATTGTCACTCCTATAATTTTTAAGTCGCCGTTTTGCTGTAACGCTTTTTCGGTGGTTGTTAAGCCATCCATAGTTGGCAGGTTAATATCCATCAACACAACATCGGGCTTTGCTTGTTCAATTATTTCCAGAAATTTGAAACCATCTGTAGCTTCTCCAACCACATCGATATCGGTGCGGTTTCGGAACAATATTTTTATGGCATCAATGAATCCCTGGTTGTCGTCGACAATTACGATTCTGTGTTTCTGTGCTTCCATCTTTTTTATAGCTTACAATCTCAAAGGTAATGTGCATAGCTATACTTTTTGCGAGGGTAATTGTTTGAATAGAATAGGGGATTAACCTTGTTTTATTATAAGGGAAAACCCTTGTTTGTTCATTTTAAAGCTCAACTAAGTGGTTGCGGATTGCAAACAAAACTAAAGCTACCGAGTTCGATGTGTCGGTCTTTATCATTAATTTGGTTTTATGTCCCTCAACAGTTTTTGGGCTAATGAATAGACTTTCAGCTATTTGATTGTTTGTGTAAGCTTTGCACAATAGTTTCAAAACATCGAGTTCCCTTTCAGAAATGTCGAGTTTATTCCGAAGTTGTTCTCCTACCGGTGAGCTTTCTTTTCGAAGTATTATTTTCATCAGTAGTTCCTGCGAAAAGTAGTTCCTGCCTTTGAAAACTTCGTTAATTGCATCGCTTAGTTGCTGACCTCCCGCATCTTTCAATACGAAGCCTTTTACGCCAAGTTCAATCATTTTTTGATAGTGGCTTTGATCGCCATGCATTGAAAGTGTGATAATTTTAAGTGCTGGATAGAGTTCTAGCGATTTTTGTGTTGCTTCAAAGCCATTCATTAAGGGCATATCAATGTCCATCAACACAACATCGGGAACAATTTCCTTCAGCTTATTCATGTATTCAATGCCGTTCGATGCTTCGGCAACAATTTCAAAGCTCAAATTTTTCGATAAAACAAATTTTACCCCTTCGCGAAACAGGTCGTGGTCGTCAACAATAAATAGTTTGATTGCCATATTATTAGTTCGATGTGATTGTGTTAATTTTTAAGCTTGCATCTGTTATATATCCGTTTCCGGGCGATGTTGTTAATTGTATGGTGCCTCCCAGTTTTTCGATTCTGCTTTTGATGTTAAATAAACCAATTCCTTTTGAAAATATGGATTTATCGTTAAAATCAAATCCAATGCCGTTGTCGTCGTAATGTATTAATAGTGAACGATCAACTTCTTCTATTTTGATATTAATTTCGGATGCACAAGCATGTTTCAAAGTGTTGTTTATTTGTTCAGAAATATACCTGTATAATGAAATCTCGACTTCCGGTTTTAAGCGATAATCGATATTTGACTGAAAATTGATCTTAATTTTCTTTCCAAAACTGACTTTATTGATAAATGAATCGATAGCTTTTATAAGTCCCATGTTTTCAATAATATATGGACTTAAGTTGTTTGAGATATCTTTTACGCTTTTTATTGATTCGCTCAATGTACTTTCAATTCTTTCTTTGATTTCCGGATCGTTTGGGGTGGTAAAGTAGACTTCGAGATAAATCTTCAATGTTGAAAGCAGAGGGCCTAAGCCATCATGTAATTCTCGTGAAAAGCGGGTGCGTTCTTTCTCTTCGGCCGAAATTACTGCACGGTAGTTTTCCTGCGCTTGCTTTACTTTTTCAGTGAAATCGTGTATTAAAAATAGTATTGCTTGCTGATCGTTATATCTTATTATGCTTGTATTAAAATAGAGATTTTTTATTTCGCCATTTTTGCCTTCATTCTTTATTTCAAAATTTGATGGAAATTTTTCCAGGTCTTCAAAATATTCAGCTATTATTTTATGATCCTCAAGGGGTATTAGTTGTTCGTAATTCATTGAAAAAACTTCCGTTTCAGAATGGCCTGACAATATTAAAAAAGCCTCGTTAAAATCAAGTATTTCTTTTTTTGAATTCATTATTAGCATTGCATCTGAACTTTTATCAAATACATCGCGAAAGTTTTTCTCATTATTGATGGCTTGAATTTCAGATTTACGCCTTGTTTCAATTTCTGTTTCTAATTCTGATGTTGTTTTTTCAAGGTTTTGTTTTTTTTCTGCCAGAGCTTTATAATTTGCTGTAATTTTCTTGTATACATGGCTGAAAGAGAATGAAATCATTAATCCGGTTAGGATCATAACTAATGTGTATATCTGAACATTAACTAGAGGAAAACGATCTTGATTTGTCGTCTCCGGATAGGTTAAGATCCCACTTAAATATAGGTTGTATAGTACAATTATTGCCGCTAATATTGAAATGAGAGTCCAAATGCTTCTGTAAAGATTGAAGTATAGCGCAGTGCAAATAATTGCTGTAGCAAACCATAAATAACCAATGCCCGAGAAACCAATTTCTATAATATTAATAAGGCCCAGAATGGTTGTTGTGGCTACAATAGACACTGATTTAATTTCGTAATTAACACGATTTCGTAATAGTGTAATTATAACCAAGTAGGCATAAATTATGGCGTTTATTTGCCAAAAGTTAGGAATTCCGAGCCTCAAATCGCGCGAAATGGCAGATATTAAAAGTGGGAGACCTGCAATTGATATCACAATTAGAGAAATACCAACAAGCTTATTTTTAATGGCTTGCATTTCTGGAATTTCATTAATTGCAATTTTCAGTTTAGTTTTCATCTTGATCTTTCGCTAGTGGTTGTTTATGTAATTTATACCATTTTACTGAAAGAATCATTAACTATAACCAAAAAAAATAACCCGAATTTTATAGATTCGGGTTATTTTTATGTGAATTAAGGTGTTACTTCTTTGTAATATATTCAGCAATCCAAGTTCCTACTTCCGACATTTTGTAGGCTTTACCTTCGCCGGCAATGTCTTCGGTTACAATTCCTGCTTCGAGTGATGTTGCAACTGCCTCGCGAATCAAGGCGCCTTCTTCCATCATGTTGAACGCATATTCGAACATCATTGCTGCTGATAGAATTGTGGCTACAGGATTGGCAATGTCTTTCCCTGCAGCTTGTGGATATGAACCGTGAATTGGTTCGAACAAGCTGGTGTGAAGTCCGATTGATGCCGATGGCAGTAATCCCATTGATCCTGTAAT
>CAZRXT010000292.1:0-3488 GCA_964604035.1 uncultured Prolixibacteraceae bacterium
TATATATTTTACAGAACAAAACTACTGACTCACATCTTATTAAATTGTCACATTTGTTACATTTGAAAAAAATTCTCACAATGGAAATAGAACTGTCTGAAATACCTCTGTTCAGGGGAGTTGAAACAGCTGAACTTGCACAGTTGTTCTCGCAAATTGTTTTTCAGCGGAAAAGCTTTCAGGTAGATTCACTTGTAGTAAGCCAAGGCGAAGAGTGCAACCGATTAATGATTTTAACTGAAGGAACTGTAAAAGCTGAAATGATAGCCCCAACGGGCAAAAGCCTCAAAATCGAAGACATGGAAGCTCCATCGGTGTTAGCATCGGCATTTATATTTGGACGGAAAAATCAATTTCCTGTAAATATTATTTCGACTTCCGATGTCAAATTCATTGTAATTCAAAAGTCTGAGTTGCTGAAACTTTTCCAACTGAATCAACAAATTCTTCAAAATTTTCTGTCAATGATTTCGTCGCGAGCACAGTTTTTATCAGAGAAACTCCGGTTTCACTCCTTCAAATCGCTCAAAGCAAAGCTGGCCTTTTACCTTGTAAATGAGGCAGGAAAATCGACTTCATTTAAACTAAAACATTCACAACAAGAACTGTCGGAACTGTTTGGTGTGGCTAGGCCTTCGGTTGGACGGGCATTTTTGCAACTCCAGGAAGAGGAAATAATCGACATTCGATATAAACAAGTTGAAATACTTAATTTGAAAAGTCTGACAGATGCTTGCAGCGAATAAAACGAACCGGCATTCAATAAAACCATTTATATTTAGGACCATTTATTATTTTGCAGTATGATAAAACTTGTTTTCGCAACAAATAATGAGCATAAGCTCACCGAGATAAAAAAAATGCTCGACGATAAATTTGAGCTAATCAGTCTGAATGAAATTGGTTGCACCGACGACATTCCGGAAACTGCCAACACGTTGGAAGGCAATGCATCGCAAAAAGCCCATTACATATTCGAAAAATATGGCGTAAACTGTTTTGCCGACGATACCGGCCTTGAAGTCGAAGCACTTGGAATGGCTCCCGGCGTATATTCTGCCCGATATGCAGGGCCTCAACGCAGTTCGGACGACAATATGCAAAAATTACTTTTTGAACTTCGCGAAATAAAAAACCGCAAAGCACGTTTTAGAACTGCGATTTCGTTAATAATTAACGGAAAAGAGACCTTGTTCGAAGGCATTGTCGATGGAAACATTCTAACCGAAGGCAAAGGCGAAAAAGGTTTCGGGTACGACCCAATTTTTCAACCCTTAGGATACGAACAATCCTTTGCTGAAATGGCTTTAACCGAAAAAAATGAGATAAGCCACCGTGGACGTGCCGTAGCAAAACTGATCAGTTACTTAAACAATATTGACGCATGATAAAAAGAGTTTACCTAGCCCTGTTATTATTGATATTTTCTTTTCAACTGATGGCACAACTTGCCCCGGGCGAATGGGCTTACCACCTGTCGATGACAAACTCAACCAAAGTAGTTGAAGCTGGTCAGCGCATCTACTTTTTGTGCGATGGTGGCATTTTCTACTTCAACAAAACCGACAACAGCGTTGAACCATTCAACAAAAATCTTTCGGGTTCCGATTTTTATGGAATTGCGTACAACGAAGCCACAAAAAGCCTCATTATCTCATATAAAAGTTCGGCTGTTGATGTAATCCATGAAGATGAAATCGTACACCCAATTCTCGATATTAAACGCAAGAATATTTCGGGCGATAAGCTCATTTACAATGTAACCAATAGAGATAAACTCTGTTACTTGTCGTGCGGGTTTGGCATTGTTGTTCTCGATGTTGAAAAGCTTGAAATTAAAGACTCGTACATTATTGGCCAAGAGGGAAACTACCTTCCTGTTTATGATGTCGATTTTATTGACGATCAAATATTTGCAGGAACAAAAGAAGGACTTAAATACGCCCCGTTAAGCTCTTCAAATTTGCTCGATTATTCGAACTGGAAAGATGTTGAAAACATTGCGCTTCAAAAGTACAATTACAACATTCTTGAAATTGGATGGAATCGGCTTTGGACAGTCCATTTTAGTGAAGAGTGGCATGGAGATGTTACAATAAGCCGCCATGCTCCTGACATCTGGTATCAGGGGAACCCAGAAATTAATGTCATTAAGGATATCAAATTCAATGATGAAATGTTGGTTTACTGTTCGGAAAACAAGGTTGTTGTTTATAATCAGGACAAAGGGAAAATATTGGAGATTGACCAATATACTTCAATAAGTAACAACGATATACCAATAGAACCAGCCTCAGCAATTATTGATGATGACCAAAATATATGGATTGCCGACAAAAACTACGGTGCTATACGCTATTCTAACGGAACCTTTACACAACTTTCGCCCGATGGCCCTCTTTCCAATTCGGTATACTCCCTTGCTTATGCCGATGGAAAACTTTACTCGTCGGCTGGAGGTATTAGTGCTTCTTATGGAAGTCTTTGGAAAAGCTTTCAAATCAATACTTTCGAAGATGGGAAATGGGAAACAATTGATAAAAACACCTCCAATGTCGATTCAAAAATTGCTGATGTAGTTCAGGTTTTACCATTACCCGGCGAACCCGATCATTTTTATGCCGCAACGTATAGTTCAGGAATTATTGAATTTAAAGACGGAAAAGCTATCAAAACATATAATGCTTCAAATTCGGAATTAGAAAGTGCAGTACCTGGCAACGACAGCTATACAAGAGTTGGGGGTATGGATTTTGATTCACAAGGAAACTTATGGGTTTCGAACTCCGAAGTAGCAAAAAACCTCCATGTTTTAAGAACTGATGGCGAGTGGGAGGGATTTGCGCTGCCCGATCTTGATCAAGGATATGTTGTAGGCAAAGTTTTAGTCGATGCAAATGATAATATTTGGATGACCATTCCAAAAAACATAACCACAAGTTCGCCAAGTGGATTATATGTAATGAGCAACAGTGGCTCTAATTACCTGCACCTGAATGTAAAAAGTTATTTTACAAATGGCGAAGAAGAGGTAATTACATCAATGAATAAAGTAAACGATATAGTTGAAGATAACGACGGAGAAATTTGGGTTGGAACTTCTGACGGGATTGCAGTTTATACCGATCCTGAAAATGTTTTTTCAGAAAATCCTTATTACGCCTCAACTCCCGGCGTTGATGAAAACGACGGCATTTACCACCCACTTTTGCGAAACTCAAACATTACTGCTTTAGCCGTTGATGGAGCCAACCGCAAATGGTGCGGAACCGCCAACAAAGGGTTGTTCCTTGTTTCGGCCGATGGTACTGATGAAATTGAACACTATACAACCGAAAACTCTGACCTGCTTTCAGATGCAATTACAAGCCTTGCTTACGACGGTAAAAACGGTATTCTCTATGTTGGAACTCAGGCTGGTTTAGCCGCGTTACGAACCGACTCAAAAAATGCCTACAACGTATTCACCAATGTTTATGCCTATCCAA
>CAZRXT010000293.1:0-3475 GCA_964604035.1 uncultured Prolixibacteraceae bacterium
GTTTTTGGGTCGAGGGCAGCAGTATGTTCATCAAGCAGCAACAGTTTTGGTTTCAGAGCAGTGGCCATAAGTAATGTTAGTGCTTGCCGTTGTCCGCCCGAGAGTTTTCCAATTGGGTTTTCTAACCGATCTTCGAGCCCCATGTTCAGCGGTCGTACCATTGCTTTAAAATCATCGACAGCCGATTTTGGAAGTCCCCAGCCTAGGCCGCGGCTTTTACCTCGCTTCATTGCCAGAGCAAGGTTTTCTTGTATCGACATGTTTGGAGCTGTGCCGCTATAAGGATTCTGAAAAACACGGCCAATAAATTTTGCGCGTTTGTGTTCGCCCCATTTTGTAATATCCACTCCGTCGAGTGTAATTGAACCCTCATCAGTAAGGAAAGTTCCTGCAACTGCGTTGAGTGTAGTCGATTTTCCCGAACCATTTGTTCCAAGTACGCAAACAAAACTACCTTCTTCAATCTCTATTGAAACACCTTGTAGTGCTTTAACTTCATTAACCGTTCCGGCGTTGAAAGTTTTTCTAATATTATTGATCTTAAGCATTTGCTTTCCTTTTAAACGTCAATTTCTTTTTGTTTTTCATCAATCCGGGTAAAATTAAGGCAATGAAAACAAACATTGCAGTAATGATTTTCAAATCGTTAGGATTCAACCCCCAGCGGAGTGCAATGGCAACCAACAGTCTGAAAAGTACCGAACCTAAAACTGCTCCGGCTATTACAAATCCTACGCTGTTATCGTTGATAATTGCCTCGCCAATAATTACGCTGGCCAAGCCCCAAACCATCATGCCTATTCCCATTTGAACATCGGCAAAACCCTGATATTGTGCAAGCATGGCTCCGGCTAAAGCAATAAAACCGTTCGAAATTCCAATTCCTACAATGATCATTGTTTTTGTATTTACCCCAAGTGCGCGTATCATTTGGTCGTTGTCGCCGGTAGCGCGCATTGCCGTTCCGATATTGGTTTTGAAGAACCACCAGAGTATTCCGCAGAAAGCTACTATTGCCAGAAAGCAAAAAAGCAGTGTCCATAAATCTTTTGTTGCAACCGACCAGCCAATGATCATGGTTTTAGAGTCGGCACCCGAAACTGATGTGGCGAAATTGTCGATCCAGCTAAAAACGGTGGTTTGACTAAGCAATGGCATGTTGCTTTTTCCCATCACGTGCAGGTTTATCGAGTAGAGTGCAGTCATTACCAGAATGCCTGAAAGCAGTGGGTTGATTTTGAATTTTGTGTGGATTATCCCTGTCAAAGCTCCGGCAACACTCCCTGCCAGAAATGCCACAAAACTTGCAACAAGCGGATTAGCTCCGGCAACAATGAGCGATGCCGCTGTGGCAGCTCCAAAGGTGAAAGATCCTTCGGCGGTGATGTCGGGAAAATCGAAAATGCGAAAGCTGATGAAAATTCCGAGCGCAAGAAGTGCCAGAATTAACCCTATGGTTGTTGATCCAATTAATAGAGACATATCGATTCTTTATTTTGTTGAAATTGTGGTTGATGATTCGATGGGGACTATCCAGCAGAAGCCCTGAACAAATTGACTTTCGCCCTGCCCCGATATTTCGCGGTTGTCGTTTACGAGGTGGAGAATGTCTGTTAATTCGGATGTTTCGAACAGGTATTCGATGGTTTCATTTAGGTCGATTTCCGTTTTCTTCAGCGGTGTAAATGGGAAAACTGCCGTATGAACGTGGGCCAATAGCGGTGAGTTTTCGTGCAATGGACGAAGGAAGTTGCCTCTGGTTTTTTCTTCCGAAGAGAAATATCCAACCGAAAGAGTCAGCATTTTATAGTGTGCAGGCTCGGTGGTGAAGTTCATGGTTTCTTTTACTTCGGGGAAGCTGAAAATTTTCTTCCCATCAACCGGCGATGCATTAAGCGATGTGCCAATCAGCCCGCCACTTTCGGCAACCATTACAATGGCCATTTGCTTAAAATTTGTCAACTTCTGAATGCCTTCAGCTAGTTGGCTCAACCCAATTGTGTTTTTCAACTCTTGGGGTTCGAAATAGACAAGATGCGAAAAGTTTCCTTCGAAATGAATTCCATAGAGTTCGGTTAACGAGGCAATTAATTGGCCGCTACTTACCATGTAGTCGGGTTTTTTCGATCCGTCGGCAGGAAGGTAGGCAATGCTTTTTCCTATCATAATGTACTCACCAAAGCGGTTTTTGCATTCGTCGAACGAATTTCCAATGGCTCCTAACCCAATTGCAAAATGTTTCTCTTCCGAGTTTATTAGTCGGGCATTCTGAGCATTGAACCCCGATTCTTTCATTCGTTCAGGTTCTCCGTAAAAAGTAGCTTTTGAGTTTTCTTGCGGTTTAATATCAGAAAGTTTGAACCTAAATCCGTTAAGTGTAAGAAGGTTGCTGGTCTCTTTTTTCTTTTCATCAACAACAACTTTCTTTGGTTGCTGGCCAAGCATTTCGACCATGCCCACCATGTTGAGTACCTGCCTTACATTTTCTGACATTGCAGCAATGTGGAAGTTCCCGTTGATCGCTTTCAGGTTTTTATATTGTGTCACCAGCGAACGGATACCAGCCGAACTGAGGTATTCAATGCCGGTCATGTCGAGCGATATCAGGTAGAGGCCTTCGCGCACCAGCCTGTCGATGTAATCGTTTAGGTGGCCTGCCTGATTGGCATCGAGCCTTCCGGTACATTTCAGAAGGATTTCATCTCCATTGCTTTCTCTGTTGATTTCCAGATTTGTCATGGTATATCTATGTTTTTTATTCTTTTATAATTTGATCGGCAGAGCTTAAAAGTTCTTTAGGTGTTTCTAGTCCATAAGCCTTGGCTGCCACCGTATTTATTACGGTTTTAATTTGTTGAATCCGGCTGAAAGGAATTTCACTTGGCGATTTCCCGTTGATTATCTGGATGGAGACATCGGCAATTTCTTTTCCTTGTTGAAAATAATCGCCGGCTATGGCAGCAATGGCTCCCATTTGAACTTGGCTCGATATAAAACAGAACAGCGGCATGTTTTGCTTTCTGGTGACTTTCACCATGCTCGAAAAACCGGGGATGGTGCAGTTGTCGGGCGTTTGGCAAATTGCATCAATCTTTTTCATACAAAGCATTGAGGTGGCATCTGTAACTTCGGAAACCGAATTCACCGGAACAGTAATCAGTTGAATATTATTTTTCTTGCACGATTTTTCGAGCTCTTTGATGCTGCTGATTGAGGCCATTTCTCCCGGACAATACAACGCTCCAAGGCTTTTTACGTTAGGCATGTAAGCTTTTACAAGGTCTATTCCCTTGTCGGTATAGCTCATTCCGTCTATGCCTGTAATATTTTTAATGTGGTTGGTGTATGAAGTGCCAAGTCCATTACTGACAGGATCGGCCACAACAGTAAACAAAATTGGAACATCTTTTATTTTTGAAGATAAGGCTTGTGTTGTTGCAAGCACTGTTGGGAAAATGAGATCGTATTTTTTATC
>CAZRXT010000294.1:0-3462 GCA_964604035.1 uncultured Prolixibacteraceae bacterium
CGCTGCAAGTATTGAAAGGCGTTTCGCTGAATATTGAAAAGCAAAAAATTGTATCTATTGTTGGTGCAAGTGGCGCAGGTAAAACCACTCTGCTACAGATTCTTGGAACCCTTAGTTCGCCCAATGGAGGATCACTTTTGATTAATGGCGAAAGCCCCTTGTCGTTGAGCGAAAGAGAGCTGGCCGCTTTCCGCAATAAACACATTGGGTTTGTATTTCAGTTTCACCATTTGCTGCCCGAGTTTTCCGCTCTTGAGAATGTTTGCCTACCCGCTTTTATTGCAAAAACACCAAGGAAGAAAGCCGAGAGCCGCGCCAAAGAACTTCTCGATTCATTCGGTTTGGCCGACCGTTTAACCCACAAACCAAACGAACTTTCGGGTGGCGAAAAACAGCGTGTTGCAATGGCCCGCGCTTTGATAAACGAACCTTCGGTAATTTTTGCCGACGAACCAACCGGAAACCTCGATAGTAAGAACCAAAGCGAAATGCACGACCTTTTTTTCTCGTTGCGCGATAAATATGGACAAACGCTGATCATTGTTACTCACGATCACGACTTTGCCCGCCTGAGCGACGTAATTTTTGAGATCAAAGACGGGATGATTATTTAGAGAATTCCCCGATTTTCTGCTTTAAATTCAACGATATGGAAACTCTTTCGGGGCAAGAATTAAAATCATTTCTCGACGATAAATATTTGGAATACAACTGTAAAGGTTTTATTGCTAACGACCCGGTTTCAATTCCCCACCAGTTTGAGAAGAAGGAAGATATTGAAATCTCAGCATTCTTAACAGCAACTATTGCTTGGGGAAATCGAAACTCGATACTTAAAAATGCCAATCGGTTAACGAAAGAGATGGGTTATTACCCGCACGAATTCATTATAAATGCATCGGATAAAGATTTTTTGGCTTTCGAAAATTTCGTTCACCGTACTTTTAACGGTATCGATACCATTTTCTTTTTACAATCGCTTCAGAATATTTATAAGAACCACAACGGATTAGAAGCTGTTTTTTCTGATGGCTATTCGAACGGACAAACCATTTTCGGATCGCTGGTTCATTTTCGGAATATATTTCTGGAACCCGTTCACGAAAAACGATCGGAGAAACACATTGCCAATGTTGCGCAAAAAGCATCTTGTAAACGATTGAATATGTTCCTGCGGTGGATGGTTAGAAACGATAACCGTGGCGTTGACTTTGGCCTTTGGAAACAGATTCCGGCTTCGGCATTGATGCTCCCGCTCGATGTTCACACTGGCAACATATCACGCAAACTTGGGCTTCTTGCACGTAAGCAAAACGACTGGCAGGCGGTTGAAGAGGTGACTCAAAACCTTCGCCAGTTCGATGCTGCCGATCCGGTGAAATACGATTTCTCTTTGTTCGGACTTGGGGTAAACAACGACTTTTAATGGCTCACAACAACTATTTCAAGTTCAAGCAATTCACCATTCAGCAAAACAATGCTGCAATGAAAGTTGGGACCGATGGTGTGCTGTTGGGCAGTTGGACTACGGTCGAAAAAGTCTCGTCGGTTTTAGATATTGGAACCGGTACCGGAATTATTGCCCTGATGATGGCTCAGCGTTCATCTGCTAAAATCGATGCCGTTGAAATTGAAGAAAGTGCATACGCCGATGCTCTTCTGAATTTCAAAAATTCGCCTTGGTCTGAGCGATTGAATCTTCTCAATTCTTCGTTTCAGGATTTTGTGCGTCAGTCGACCTGTAAGTTTGATTGTGTGGTTAGTAATCCGCCTTACTTCAACCAAAGAACTAAATCGAAGAATGAAAGTCGTTCGTTGGCAAGGCATTCCGATAATCTGCCTTTTGAAATTCTGATTGAAGGTGTGGCTTCTTTGCTTGCCGACGGTGGACATTTTAGCGTTGTTCTGCCTATTGAAGCCGAACGTGAATTCCGTTCCATTGCGGTTCAGTATCGGTTGTTCGCAAAACGAATTTTGAGGGTTAAGCCAAATCCGTTAAAACCCGCTAAGCGTGTGTTGTTGGAGTTCCGCTTTGAAGCAATGCTCGAAGAGGAAACTGAGTTGATTCTTGAGTCAGAAGTCCATCACGATTACACCGATGAGTTTATTAGTTTGGTCAAAGATTTCTACCTGAATTTATAGCAATAGAAACTGCTTTCCGGTCGATCTTCATCGAACGATTTCGTGGGAACTGGTGTAAAAAGAGAACCTCTTTTGGGCACCAATGACTGCCAACTTTTGCTTTAATTTTTTCGAGTATTTCGGTGCTCGAATGTTCGTCTTCATATCCTTCAATAACCAGAATTGCTTTATTTCCAAGCAGCGAATCTTTTACCGATGAGATGACAAAGTCGCAAGGAATAATTTCATTAATCTCTTTTTCAAGTTGTTCGGGAGAAATTTTTATTCCCCCCGAATTAATCACATTGTCGGTTCGCCCTAACCAGCTGAAATGTTTTTCATCAATAATTTCTACAAGGTCAGTGGTTTGAATTGGATCTGGCAAAAGCAGAGGTGCGTCAATTTTTAGGCATCCCAATTCGTTGGTTGTAACCTCAATTCCATTAAGTACATTGAAATATTTATCTTGATTTTCGCCATTAATGCGTTGAACTGCAATGTGAGAGCAGGTTTCTGTCATTCCATAAGTTGAGTAAACCTGTGGGGTAAGTTTTTGAATCGATTTATGTAAAGATCCGCTAATCTCTGCTCCACCAATAATCAGTTTTTCGATGTTTTGGCAGAAGTTTTCAGCTTCAATAAGTTTCTGTATTTGAATAGGAACCATTGCTGCAAAGGCAATTTTCTCATCAGTAATATCGGGTGTGCTTTTAGGATCGATATAAATCAAATTCAAGTTTCCAACTAAAGCTCTAACAATCATCATCTTTCCGGCAATGTAGTGTGTTGGTAGGCAAAGCAAAACGGTATCGTTCTTTTGTAACCCAAAGAACTCAATGGTTTTCTTTGCCGAAGCTATCATTGAGCTTTTAGCAAGTTTTATCTCTTTAGCCGCACCTGTACTTCCTGATGTTTTTTGGGTGATATAAGGCGTTCCGTCGAACCAATCAAGAATGAAGCGGTAAATGTTCATTTCCCAAGTAGGAATATTTGCATCGTTGCACCTTGCTTCAGCAACTTCAATTAGTTGTATTACATTATAGTGTTGGTGGTTTATTGTCAGTCCGTTAGTCATACAAATTAAAATTAATTTTCTACATCAAGCACATCTGTATTCTAGCTTTTTCTGGTGTCGTAATACATTTTGTCTTTTATCAATGTTAATGGTGAATTTATATTATTCGAATAGAGCATTCCTGTTCCAAGTCCTTGTGGAAGTGTTGGTTTCTTTGTGAAAATCCACTGCGAAATGGCATTTAAACCAATGTTTGATTCAAGAGCCGAAGTTGCCCACCAGCCAATGCCTTGTTTTTCAGCAATAGAAATCCACTCATCCGAAGC
>CAZRXT010000295.1:0-3451 GCA_964604035.1 uncultured Prolixibacteraceae bacterium
GTTCAGATTCCGACAAAAATTAAACAGCTATTTCCTGGGGTAGAAGTTGAATTTAGTTTTGGACGTGAATTTCAGGAAAACAAACAATTGTCGGATTATAAGCTTATTATACATTGTGGTGGTTGTATGATTAGTCAACAAAAAATGCAAGCCCGGTTGCGCGATTTAAGGAGCGTTGGTGTGCCGATTACAAACTATGGCATCTTCCTCTCATGGATTCAGGGACAAGAGGCGTTGGAACGTGTGGTTAGGCCTTGGTTTAAGAGTTAATTGCTAAAACATTCTTGTTGGAGTAAAATGATAAACAACTCCAATTCTGTAGGTTTGGTAATGGTAATCGCGGAATCCAGTTTGGTATTCAAGTTTTATGTCGAAGTGCTTTCCAGTTTTTTCGAAGCGGGTTCTTAAAATTAGCGGGTCGTTGTTTCCTTGAATATCGTCTTTGCCCGAAGCTCTGTCCAAGTACTCGTAGGCATCATACCCGGTGTACCCTCCAAATTCAGCAAAAAGGTTAAATGAACTTTTTCTGAGTTGTATTCCGCCCTCGAAAACCGGGCCTTCATCTTGTGCCATTTCAACTTTGTTGGTTTGCCAAACGTAGAACCCAAGCAATCCGGCAACTCTCAGTTCGTCAATGATCTTACCTTCAAAGTTGAAGCTTTTACCCAGAGCCAGATAGAAATAATCGAGTGATGCATCGGTGTACCGGCCATCATAATTTGGCCCGGTGGTCGTTTTCAGCGTATAGTTAATTGATAGATCGGGCAACCATTTTTTATTTTTTAAAAGTTGAATGTAAGTGCTAATAAACAGGTCTCCAACTTGTGTTTTCCAGCCTTCATCGTCGGAATAAATTTGACGGTCATCTCTTAGTTTATTCGATACTTTGAAAGTTTCTGATGGTTGTCCCCAAATTCTCACTGCGGCTCTTCCCGGAGCAATATCCCAATAAAAGCTAAAGTAACTATTGATTGATGTGTCGCCTGTCATCTGGTGAAAATGGGCACCGGTTTCAATTCTGTTTTCACTTCCAACCAACGCATAATCCATGTCGGGAACCGGCAATGCATTGGGACCCAGTTTTCCCGGTGCAATTTGTAGCCATTGGTTAATGTGGGTTCCTCCAAAGTCGATCCAATTTGAATAATCTCTAGTTTGTGCCAACAAACTCAATTGGATAAGCAATAGAAAAATTAAAATGAAACTTCGGTACATTTGTTTGCGATTTAAAAAGTAAAGAAAATCAAAAAAAATGATTTTTATATTGATCATATTGAACCGTATAAAATTTAATCGGGTTAGAAATTTTATTGTATCGTATCTGTAATTTATCTTTATAACCGAGAACTAATTATCAAATAACCGAAAGAAAGAAACATGGAATTTTTTAGAGTCGAAAACATTAACAAAAACTATTCTGGTTATCAGGCATTAACCGATGTTTCTATAAATATTGAACAGGGACAGGTTTTTGGACTTTTGGGACCAAATGGTGCGGGAAAAACCACTTTAATCAGAATTATTAATCAAATAACCGCACCCGATAGTGGTATGGTTTACTTTGATGGGCGCCCCTTAAAAGCGGAAGATATCTATAATATCGGATATTTGCCCGAAGAGCGTGGGCTTTATAAAAAGATGAAAGTTGGCGAACAAGCCTTATACCTTGCTCAGTTAAAAGGATTAGACCGAAAAACTGCGCTAAAAAGACTGAAATATTGGTTCGAGAAATTTGAAATTCAGGGCTGGTGGGATAAAAAGCTGCAGGAACTTTCGAAAGGAATGCAACAAAAGGTTCAGTTTATTTGCACAATTCTACACGAACCAAAGTTGCTCATCTTTGACGAACCTTTTACAGGTTTTGATCCTATCAACACAAACCTTTTGAAACAGGAAATACTAAACCTGCGCGCCAAGGGGGCTACCATCATCTTTTCAACACACAATATGAGTTCTGTTGAAGAAGTTTGTGACCATATCGCTTTGATTAATAAATCGAAAAAAATTCTTGATGGAAACATCAACGAAGTCAGGTCGCAGTTCAAAACCAACACTTTCGACATTGTTTATCGTGGCGATTTTGAAAAAATATTGGCAAGTTTGGGCGCTAAATTTGAGGTGGTTTCGCATCAGGAAAAGCAATTTTCGAACGAACTTACAATTAAGAACATGAATGGAAATAGTAACAACGATCTGTTGCAAATACTTGTGCCTCAGTCCGAAATTATTTCATTTAGCGAGCGTATTCCCAGCATGAATGAGGTTTTCATACATGTAGTAGAAAGTAACAATTAAAGATGATCGACATGAATAAAATACTACTCATTTTCAATAGAGAATACCTGACTAGGGTCACAAAGAAATCGTTTTTATTACTGACGATTCTAATGCCTCTTATTTTTGCCGTTCTTATGTTTCTTCCGAGTTACTTGATGACTCGCGAAAATAGTGAAGAACAGAAAGTTGCAGTAATTGATCGATCTACAATTTTTTTGGGAAATATCAAAGATTCGCGTTCTACAAAATTCGTTTTCTTCCCTGTAACCGAGTATGAAAATGTAAAGAAGAGTTTTGAGAATGGTGAGTTTTATGCAATGCTCGAAGTGCCCGATAACATTCTTGTTTCTAATAAAGTACTGGTTTTTTCGAAAAAGCAGATCAATATAGATGTTAAGAATCATATCGATTATCAGCTAGAAAAGCGGCTTGAAGATTTGAAAAGATCGGAATTGGTTGCCCGGGTTGGAATTCCCGATTTAGAAGAGCAGATGCAGAATACCAAGGCTTCAATTGCTGTTGAAACAATTAAAATTGACGAAGATGGTAAAGGGAAAAAAGGTTCAACAGAGATTGCAATGATTATGGGTTATGTTGTTGGAATTCTGATATATATGTTTGTATTTCTTTATGGCACAATGGTTATGCGCGGTGTGTTGGAAGAAAAGCAAAATCGCATTGTTGAGGTTATAATTTCTTCGGTAAGACCAATTGAATTGATGATTGGTAAAATATTGGGAATAGCAGCAGTAGGCCTCACTCAATTTGTTATTTGGGTTTTGCTGATGGGTGGAATTTTTATGGGCGCAAAATCATTTCTTTTGAAACAAGATTCTGTTCAACAAATGGCACAACTTCAATCTCAAAATATTATGGCTGGTGGCAATCAAGTTTCTGCCGAGATGATGCAAAATATTGAGCCCAGTAAAATGAATGAGATTATGTCACAAATTTCAGGAATTAACTTTACCGAGATAATTATCTATTTCCTTATTTATTTTATTCTTGGATACCTGTTGTACAGCTCTTTGATGGCAGCACTAGCTTCGGCTGTCGATTCAGAAGAAGATGTAAACCAGTTAATGTTGCCGGTTCAAATGCCACTCCTTGTTTCCTTAATAATCATGATGAATGTGATGAAGAATCCTGAAGGCGCTTTGGCAATATGGTGCTC
>CAZRXT010000296.1:0-3451 GCA_964604035.1 uncultured Prolixibacteraceae bacterium
TGTAATGTTAATAGGCTCGTTTCGGAGCCGATAAAACCCTGTGGATCCTGCCGTCAGGCAATTCTTGAGAGTGAAATCAGGTTCGAACAACCAATTCGTATGATACTTGACGGAGCTTCAAAAGTTATTGTTGTCGAAGGTGTTAAAAATCTGTTGCCCTTGAGTTTTGGTAAAGTTGATTTGGAATGATATGGAAAAGGGAATTAAAGGAACGTTGACCGAGAAAAATCTTCTAACGGCTTTTGCAGGCGAATCGCAGGCAAAGAATCGTTATGAATTATTTGCAGAGCAAGCCGAGAAAGAAGGTTTTCAGCAGATAGCTGAGCTTTTTTTGGAAACTGCCGAGCATGAAAGATCTCATGCGAAGCAATTCTTTAAGTTTCTTCAGGGCGGGACAATCGAGATTACCTCAGCGTATTCTGCTGGCGAAGTTGGTTCAACGCTTGATAACCTGATTGCCTCGGCTATAGGCGAAAATCATGAATGGACTGAATTGTATCGGGAATTTGCACTTATTGCTGAAGAAGAGGGGTTTAAGAAGGTTGCATCTGTTTTTCGGATTATTGCAAAAATTGAAGAACAACATGAGATAAAATTTAGAAAGCTTATTTCCAATATAGAAAGCGGTAGCGTTTTTGAAAGTGATGAAGAAGTAGAGTGGGAGTGCCGTAAATGTGGCTATGTTCATAAAGGGAAAAAGGCACTTCAGAATTGCCCCGGATGTAATCATCCGCAGGCTTATTTCGAACGCAAAAAAACTAATTACTAACTTTTGTTCTTCGCCTCAAAGAATTTCCAAAGCTGATCGTCGGGAACCGATGCTGTAATTGTAATTTTCTCCTTACTCACAGGGTGGATAAACTCAATTTTACGCGCATGAAGGTGAATCCCTCCTCCTGGGTTCGATCTTGGTGCGCCATATTTTAAATCTCCTTTTATTTTGCACCCTATGGCACCCAGTTGCGCTCTAATTTGATGGTGTCGCCCTGTATGTAGTTCAATTTCAAGAAGAAAATAGTTGTCGGAGTTTCCTATAACCTTATAGCTTAACGACGCTTCTTTGCTATTTGGAACCTCTTTTTCGTAAGCAAACGATTTGTTTTGTTGTTCATTTCTTACAATCCAGTGATGAAGTGTGGCTGATTCGGCTGCTGGTTTCTTATCAACAACTGCCCAGTATATTTTTTTGATACTATTTTTCTCTTTAAACATCTCGTTGAGGCGAGTCAGAGCTTTGCTTGTACGTGCAAAAAGAATAACACCGCTTGTTGGACGGTCGAGACGATGCGTTACTCCAAGGAAAACTTCACCGGGTTTGTTATATTTTTCCTTGATGTAAGCTTTTACAGCGTCGCTAAGTGGGCTATCGCCTGTTTTGTCGCCCTGCACAATTTCAGAGCTGGTTTTGTTCACCGCAATTATATGATTGTCTTCGTAAATAACTTCCATCGTCAGTAGATATTAAAATCAATTTTGTGCAAATGTAATTATTGCCGTGTTTTTCAGGCATTTCTAAATGTTAAAAAAGCCACACAATTGGTATTGTGTGGCTTTGTATGTATCTGAAAATTAATTCTATTTTGCGTAGCTTATTGCACGAGTTTCGCGAATAACAGTAATTTTCACCTGTCCGGGATAAGTCATCTCATCCTGAATTTTCTTAGCGATATCGTAAGAAAGTTGTTCCGATTCAGAATCGGAAAGTTTATCACTTCCAACAATCACGCGTAATTCACGACCAGCCTGAATTGCATAAGTTTTTGTTACTCCAGGGTACGACATCGCCATGTTTTCGAGCTCATTCAATCGTTTAATGTACGATTCAACTGCTTCGCGGCGAGCACCTGGGCGGGCACCTGAAATAGCATCACAAACCTGCACGATAGGTGCGAGTAATGTTTGCATCTCAACTTCTTCGTGGTGAGATCCAATAGCGTTGCAGATATCTGGTTTTTCTTTGTATTTCTCGGCCAGTTTCATACCCAGCAATGCATGTGGCAATTCTGGTTCCTCGTCTGGCACTTTACCAATATCGTGGAGTAATCCGGCACGGCGGGCTTTCTTTGGGTTTAAACCAAGTTCGGAAGCCATAATTGCGCAGAGATTTGCGGTTTCGCGCGAGTGTTGTAAAAGATTCTGCCCATAAGATGAGCGGTACTTCATTTTACCAACTAAACGTACTAATTCAGGGTGCATTCCATGAATACCCAAGTCGATACAAGTGCGTTTACCTGTTTCAATTATCTCTTCTTCAATTTGTTTGCTTACTTTATTAACAACCTCTTCGATACGGGCAGGGTGAATACGACCGTCGGTTACTAACTGGTGAAGTGCTAAACGGGCAATTTCGCGACGAACAGGGTCGAATGCTGAAAGTACAATTGCTTCAGGGGTGTCGTCAACAATGATTTCAACACCTGTGGCAGCTTCAAGAGCACGAATGTTTCTACCTTCACGACCAATGATACGACCTTTAATTTCGTCATTTTCGATATTGAAAGTAGTAACAGCATTTTCAATTGCAGCTTCAGAAGCAACTCTTTGTATTGACTTAACAATGATCTTTTTAGCTTCCTTGTTGGCATTGAGTTTCGCTTCGTCCATTATTTCCTGAATATAGGACATCGCTTCTGTTTTTGCTTCGTTTTTAAGCGATTCAACTAGCTGATTCTTCGCTTCTTCGGCAGAGTATCCCGAAATAATTTGCAGTTGTTCAACTTGTTGACGATGCATTTTTTCAACTTCTTCGTTGCGTTGTTCAATTATTTCGAGCTGATGAGTTAAGTTCTCACGAATGATGTCTAACTCATGTTTTTCAGTTTCGAGCTCTTTAGCTTTTCTCTGAACTTCATCTCTACGTTGATTGAATGTTGTTTCGGCTTGTTTCAGCTTATTTTCAGCAGTAAAAAGTTTGTTATTTCTTTCATTAACAAATTTTTCATGCTCTGATTTCAGCTGTAAGAATTTCTCCTTTGCCTGAAGCATTTTTTCTTTTTTGAGAACTTCAGATTCAGCCTCTGCGTCGCTTATTATTTTAGATTTCTTTTTGAGCAATGCTTTGTCCCATATAAAATAGGTTATAGGGAAACCTGAAGCAAATGCAATAATTATTAATATATATGTCCAACTCATCAATAAAATAGTTTAAAAATTAGATTTAAAAAAACCGCATTTCAACACTCTACCTTGCTATGATTTGCAAAAGATTGTCAAAATACGGCGATATTTTGTTTTTATTAAAGAACGTTACTACTTCTCAGATAATTTGATAGTTGATCATTGATCTCTTCAATTTGTTTCATTGACTGATCGGAATCCGATTTGTCCATGAAATCCATTATCTGAATTACAAATTGCAATGTTGCCATTGCTAGGCAGTCTTGGTTATCTTTACCCGAATACCGTTGCTGATATTGTAAAATCCGCTCGTTAATTATTTTTGCGGCCTTAC
>CAZRXT010000297.1:0-3448 GCA_964604035.1 uncultured Prolixibacteraceae bacterium
ACAAGAAAGAAAATCAGATTAATTATATTTTTCCTTTTTGAATAACTATCCACTTTTTGCTATTTCCTGAATATTAAAAACTGACTGATAATCACAACTACAAAGGTAAAAATAGAACTAAATAAGCTGCGAACCAACGTATGTAAAAATCCAACAAAAGTGAAAGCTTCAATATAAAACAGGAAAACATGGTGAATCAGTATTAAAACTGCCACATACCGAAGAAACCAACCTAAGCCCATGTTTTTGATTGTGGGCAACATTGCTTTTTCTTGTTCATCGAGGTTTGAAGTGCTGAAAAAATAGGGCCTAAGAAATGAAATTAAGACTGTTGCCGAAGCATGAATGCCCGGAGTACTACAAAAAACATCAACTGTAATACCTAAAAGAAAACCAAGTAACAGTAGCAAGTAACGGGGAACTCCAATAGGCAAGATCAATACAAAAAGGATATAAAAATATGGATTGATATATCCGCTGAACTGAATATTGTTCAAAATCAAAACTTGAACAAGAACAATTCCAATAAATGAGATGATATACCAGGCAATTTTCCTACTCATTTTCTTCAGTATCTGTTAGTTTCTCCAAATCGAGCCTCTCCTTATATACTTCGTTTTTAATTACTTCAACGTAATCTAAACTATTAAAATCGGTCGAAAGCTGGACCCAAACTTTTTGAAAATTATCGCCTTGATTATGCTCAATTTTTAAAGCCTTACCAATCATTATCCCTTCGGGAAAAATTGTAGAAAGACCACTTGTTACAATCGTATCGTCAACAGCAACAACAACATGGTAAGGAATATCATTCAAAATAGCTACACGAGAATCTTTGCCATCCCAACGCAATGATCCAAAATTATTTGTTTTCAGAAGTTTGGAGTTAATCGACCATTTTTCGTTGAGCACCGAAAGCACTGTCGAATAATTTCTTGAGACATTAACAACAACACCAACAATTCCATCGGGACTAATTACGCCCATATCTTGCTTAACCCCATCTTTATAACCCTTATTCAGAGTGATGTAGTTATTCAGTTTGTTAATTGAATTGTTAATTACCTTTGCAGGAATAGAGTGTACAATATTTGAATCGATAGGGCCATGTGCCTGAAGATAAATATCTGACTCCTTAATTGACTGAAGTTTGCTTCTAAGATTTGCATTCTCGGCAGCAAGTTTATCGTTAATTTTCTGAAGTTTGAAGTAATCGCCAATATTGGCCGATCTTTCATAAATCCTTCCTGAAATACTGTTCGATGAATTGAAAAATCGTACACGCTGATAGTTGTTAAACCGTATCACAAAAGACAAGCTCAACAATTCAAGCAAAATAAACAGTAGTAAATAATGATACCTCAGTAAGAAATCAAGCAACCTCTTCACTCAACCAATTTTTTAATGCTTATTCATGAAAAAAAAGGACACAATATTTACTTGCAAAAGTAAATGTCCTTTTTCTAAAAATTTTCCTCAAAATGATTGTATGTATCATTTTGAGGAAAATACTATTCAAATTACCTTATTAGGAATGAAAATTTATCTACATTTTTCAACGCAATCCCGGTTCCTCGTGCAACAGCTCTCAACGGATCTTCAGCAATGAGGAATTTAATGTTTAGTTTATCGGCTAAACGTTTATCAAGACCACGCAACAATGCACCACCACCAGCTAGATAAATACCTTTGTTCACAATATCGGCATACAATTCGGGTGGTGTTTGTTCCAACGCACTCAAAATAGCTGCTTCAATTTTTGAAATAGATTTATCGAGACAGTGAGCAATTTCCTGGTATGAAACAGGAACTTCAACTGGCAAAGCTGTCATTTGGTTTGGACCTTGAACAACATAATCTGCCGGTGGATCGTCCAATTCTGAAATAGCGGCACCAACGTTTATTTTAATCTCTTCGGCAGTACGTTCACCAACTTTAATATTGTGCTGATGGCGCATATACTCCTGAATATCAGCAGTAAGATCATCGCCTGCAATACGAATTGATTTATTTGTAACAATGCCACCAAGCGATATTACAGCAATTTCAGTTGTTCCACCACCGATGTCAACAATCATGTTTCCTTCGGGGGCTTCAACGTCAATGCCAATACCAATAGCTGCGGCCATTGGTTCATAAATCAGATAAACTTCGCGCGCACCGGCATGTTCCGACGAATCGCGCACCGCACGAAGTTCAACTTCGGTACTGCCCGATGGAATACAAACAACCATCTTGAGCGATGGCGGAAATAATCGGCTGCCAGTGTTGATCATTTTGATCATCCCCCTAATCATCTGTTCTGCAGCGTTGAAGTCTGCAATAACTCCGTCGCGCAACGGACGGATTGTTTTCAGATTCGAGTGGGTTTTGCCCTGCATCTGGCGGGCTTTTTCTCCAATTGCAACTAACTTCTCAGTTTTGAGATCGATAGTAACAATCGAAGGTTCATCAACAACAATTTTATCGTTGTAAATGATTATTGTATTTGCAGTACCTAGGTCAACTGCAACTTCTTGTGTCAAAAAAGAAAATAGGCCCATAGTAGTTTTTAATGTTTAAAGTGACGAGTACCAGTAAATACCATTGCCATGCCATGATCGTTGCAAAAATCAACCGTTTCCTGATCTTTTATTGATCCTCCGGGCTGAATTACACAATCAACACCAACACCATGCGCAATTTCTACACAGTCAGCAAAAGGAAAAAATGCATCCGACGACATTACTGCACCTTTTAAGTCGAAGCCAAAACTTTCGGCTTTTTCAATTGCATGTTTCAATGCATCAACTCTCGATGTCTCACCTACTCCGCTAGCTAACAACTGTTTATTTTTAGCAAGAACGATTGTATTCGATTTCGATTGTTTTACCAATTTGTTAGCAAACAACAAGTCATCAATTTGGCTTGCTGTAGGTTGAACTGAGGTTTTAGGAATAAGTTCTTCTGTGGTTTCCTGCTTAACGTCTCGGTCCTGATAAAGCACACCATTCAGTACGCTTCTAAACTGAGCTGTCGGAAGTTGAATATCTTTTCGAACTAAGATGATCCTGTTTTTCTTCGATTTAAGTAATTCGAGAGCCTCTTCGTCATAAGCTGGAGCAATTATCAATTCGAAGAAAATCTTATTGATTTCAACAGCTGTTTCAGCATCAATTTTCACATTCGCAATTACAACTCCACCAAAAGCAGAAACCGGATCTCCAGCAAGAGCATCTTTCCATGCATCAACCGGTTTGGTTCTTGATGCACAACCACATGCATTGTTGTGTTTCAGAATTGCGAACGTTGTTTCGTTGAATTCGCTGATTAAATTAATGGCAGCATCTATGTCTAAAAGATTGTTGTAAGACACTTCTTTGCCATTTAGTTTTTCGAAGAGATCGTCAAATTCTCCAAAGAAAACACCCCGTTGATGTGGGTTTTCACCATAACGCAATACGGTACT
>CAZRXT010000298.1:0-3447 GCA_964604035.1 uncultured Prolixibacteraceae bacterium
CTTTCTGCCCGCAACTGGAACGATTATCAGGTTACTTATGATGCGCTTTTCTTTCAGTACAAAACAAAGAATGATAAGGTTGACGTAGCAGTTTCGTGGAATGCCAGCGGGGCGTCGGATGCCCTTTATCCAAAGGGAAAACTTAAAACCGTAGATTTTATCCGCTACGAACATCCTTTTGGAAAGGTAAACTTTTCAGCAATAGCTTTGCTTACAGGCAACACACTTGCCGATACCGTTTCGGATATTGCTCTTTTAGGAACCTACGGCGTTGGACTTCTTTACGATCAGAAAGGTTATAACTTCAGGTTTAACGGCTACTATCAGACTGATATGAACGAAAATAGCGGCGATGTCAGTGCATGGTGCCTTTCTGTTTTCGGGCAGAAAAAACTAATGGCGTCTAAAGCTGCAATTGGTATTGGTGCCGATTTATTTTCTGGTCACGATGCTACAAATACCGATGTCAACTATCAGACAACCAAGCACAATTTCAATTTGCTCTACGGAAACCGCCACGGTTGGTTAGGTTATATGGATTTCTTCAGTTCAATTCCAACTCAGGGAATACAAGATTTGATGCTCAAGGCCGAATACAATCCGTCGAAGGTTGTGAAATTGAATGCCGATTACCACTATTTTGCCTATTCGGCAAAGAGTTACGATACAACAAATCCAACCGAACTTGCAACAAAAGGACTAGGTTCGGAACTCGATTTGACCCTTCAGTGGAAAATTATGAAGGAGGCAACCTTGCAAGCTGGCTACTCGTTTATGCTGCCAACCGAAACAATGGAGAAATATAAAAAAGTATATGGCAAACGCACCCGCTTTCCACAATTTGTATTTGTAATGATCACCGTTAAGCCAGATCTTTTCTAAATCAGTCTTTTCGTGAATAGTCAAGGGCTTCATACTCTGCATAAGTTGTAGTATGAAGCCCTTGATGTTATTCTTTTTTACATTCAATTGAAGAAAAATTTTATTGTTGGCACTGATTTTGTATCGCTGCGGTATTCGTTGTGCAATTTTTTTCAGCATAAACCGATTATTACAAAAGAAAGCCAAAATAATAAACAACTTAAAAGAAAATCAATATGAAAAAAATTACGCAGTATCTTTCAATTATGGCCTTGTCGTTGCTCATTTACAGCTGTGTAGGCCCACAAGGCGAAAGAGGTGAAGATGGTCTTGATGGAAACGCTAATGTTGGATCAGCAATTTACGATGTTGCAACTTCGAAGTGGGAAGGTAATTACGATGGGTATAAAACAACCCTCATTGTTCCTGAAATTACCCAGGATATATATGCAAATGGTGCAGTACTGGTGTATATGATGAAGAATGAAGGTTCTGCCAATCAGAGTTTTAATATGCTACCTTACACTTGGTTAAACAATAGTATCACCGAGTACATGGATTATGACGCATTTGTTGGAAGTATAGACATAACACTTCGTTGGACTGACAATGGTGTTAATAACACTGAAGCACCAGGTGACCCTTACGCATTTAAAGTCATTATTATAGCTGGAACTCCGTTGTCGGTTCTTAAAACCCAAACCGATGTTACCAATCCTTATCAGGTAATGAACTACTTGTCGGGAAGTTGCGTTTATTAAAAAGAGACTCTTAGTCCAAATAATCAAATGAGAGGTACTTGAAAAGTGTCTCTCATTTTTCATTTATAGTGGTAAAGGTGGTGTTAAACATGAAATCAATCTCTTCGAGGTAGCGCTTTGTCTCGCTTAAAAAACCGCAATGCCCGTATCCGTCAATGATATTGATATTTGCTCCTGGTAAATATCTCAACGTTTTAACCGATCGTCCGTTTCCAAACCGCATTTCCCTTGAACCATAAATGAAAAGCATTTTTGTTTCGGCTGCGTCAAAATCGGTAAAGGTTGAGTAGGTATTGCAATCGGTCAGAACATTTTTATACGATTCGTTAGTCATCTTTTTCCTGATATTTGCAGGTACTTTCGGACTAAACAACGCGAAAAATTTGATCTGTGGGGATAAAGACGCGCCATCAATTACAGCATATTTAATTGCAACCTTGTTTTGGTAAACCATTTCGAAAGCAACAGTGCCACCAATTGAAATACCCATAACCATGTAAACAGAATGGATTTCCTTACTTTTAAGGTATTCAGCAATAATTGAAGCTTCTTCTTCTGCCGAAATATACGTTGATGGTGTTTCGGGGTCGAACCCGTCGAGGATAGGTAAAATGAGATAATAGCAATTCGAAAGCAAATCGATATATTCCTTAAACTGTTTCCACGATCCCATTAATCCATGTATCATTACAATACAAGGGTTTGCTTTGTTTCCAACTTCTTTAAACTGCATTGTTCAAATAAATTACATCAACTCTTTTACGAAGTAAAAAATCATTAACCCTGAGGCAATTAGTTTTAAGATAATTCCTCCAATAAAACCAACAAAAGTGCCAAAACCAACTTTCAATGCCTCTTTTGTCTCTTTGCCATCATAAAGTTCGCCAATAAAAGCTCCTGCAAATGGCCCAATAATTATTCCATACGGCGGGAATAAGAACATTCCGATAATTAGACCGATTGTACTTCCCCAAATCGCTTTTTTACTTCCTCCATATTTCTTAGCACCGTATACCGTAAAAACATTGTCGATTACGGTAACAGCAACAGCAATTACAGCCCAGAGAATTAGAAAATTGGTCGAGAATTGGTGTGCCTTGGTAAAATGAAGTAATAAAAGTCCGACATAAGTAAGAGGCGGTCCCGGAATAACTGGCAATACACAACCAGCCAGACTGACCAGCATTATAAAAATTGCAATAACGATAAGCAGAATATCCATCTTTTATAAAATTTTAGCGTTAAAAGTACAAACTAATACTAAGATTTGAAATTCTGATTGAGTTGATAGCAATTTGACGAATACTCCAAATATGTTGACGAACGGCTACTTTTTGATGTTAACGATATAGCATTCGTGCAATTTCTCACAAAAAAATAGTTGACCAAAACCTAACGAATAAAAAAGGCTTTCAGATTTTATTGGAATTATTGCTATTTTAGGCCGTTAATCAAACAAAACCAACTAATTTCATTTTATGCAGAAGTTTTCAGAGGTGCTTCAGTTCATCGATTCTTTGCTTGGAAGTTCACAATGGTTTGTATTTCTACTGCTTGGAACGGGTTTGTTTTTTACCATTTATCTCGGATTTCCTCAGTTCAGATATTTCAGTTATGCATTAAAAATTGTCAAAGGAAAATTCGACCGAGATACAGACAAAGGAGATGCTTCTCATTTTCAGGCTTTAGCAACTGCATTGTCGGGAACGGTTGGCACCGGAAATATTGCCGGAGTTGCTCTTGCAATTCATTTAGGAGGCCCCGCTGCTCTTTTCTGGATGATGGTTACAGCCTTACTTGGTATGACGACCAAGTTTGTTGAAGT
>CAZRXT010000299.1:0-3424 GCA_964604035.1 uncultured Prolixibacteraceae bacterium
CAAAAACACATTACCCTCGACGAAATTGGCCGTCGTATAGCAATTGGCAACTTCCAGGAATTGAACGTTATTGTGAAAGGTGACGTTGATGGATCTATTGAAGCTCTATCTGACTCATTGATAAAACTTTCAACTCCTGAAATTCAAGTTAACGTTAAGCACAAAGCTGTCGGACAAATTTCAGAATCAGATATTATGCTTGCATCTGCATCTGATGCAATCATCATTGGGTTCCAAGTTCGACCTTCACCTGCTGCTCGCAAACTTGCTGAACAGGAAGAAATTGACATCCGTCTATATTCAATCATATACGATGCAATTGAAGAACTCAAAGCTGCGATGGAAGGAATGTTATCTCCTGAAATCAAAGAAGAGATTATTGGTATGGCCGAAATCATGGAAGTGTACAAAATTACCAAGGTTGGAACCATTGCCGGATGTCTTGTTCGTGACGGAAAAATTATCCGCAACCAAAAGATTCGAGTTATCCGAAATGGCATCGTGATACATACAGGAGAACTTGGTTCGTTGAAACGATTTAAAGACGATGTTAAGGAAGTTACTCACGGCTACGAATGTGGTATGAACGTTAACAACTTTAACGATTTGCAACAAGGCGATACTATTGAATCGTTTAAACAAGTTGAAGTTGCAAAAAAATTATAAATACAACTAAAATCTATAATTAAAGCTTGCACTTCGATGAGGTGCAAGCTTTTTTATTGAAAAAAAAGGTACTTTTAGAAGTGAAAAATAAGGGATTTACTAATTTTAATCATTGACTTGAATCACATCACTCTTAGTGTATTACCTTTAAGTTCAACATTAAATACTGTTCAGAGATGAAAACTTTATACTGGCTTTTAATTTTTATGGCAATTTCAACAATTTCGTTCGCCCGCTCGGCATACAAAATTGAAGGAAACAATGTGATTGTAGACCTTGAAGACATGGGGGTTAAATCGAGAATTCTCAAAGTTGAAATTTGGTCGGACAATACCGTAAAAATAGTTTCGGGAATGAAAGTTAACTTTTCTTCATTCGAAAGTCTTATCCCCGATCATAAACCAGCACCAATAAAATTCAAAGTAGATTACGCCCAAAATAACATTGAAGTAACGACCAAATCGCTTCTTATAAGCATTCAGGAAGATGGGTTAGTTAAGATTTTCAACCGCGAAGGAAATAAGCTCCTCATCGAATCGGACAGAAAATTTGAACCTTCATTATCAGATAACGCTGAACACAAAATTAAGCAACGCTATTTTCTTTCTGTTCACGAAGATATTTATGGATTTGGCCAAGATGATAAAGCAACCAGATATAATATTCGGAATCAGTCTTTCCAAAACCAACAAACAACCAGCAGGATAGCCTCACCAATACTCTTTTCAGAGAAAGGTTATGCCCTTATTTGGGACAATTATTCTGTAACAAACTTTAATGATGCAAAATCAGGGTTGGAAATCAGCTCAGAGTTGGCCGACGAAATTCAATATTTCTTTGTTTACGGACCTTCGTGGATTGATGTAATTTCAGAAATCAGAGATTTAACAGGAAGAGTACCTCTCCTACCCCGTTGGGCTTATGGTCATTGGCTTTATCCTGGAAACTATTCATCCATAGACGAACTCAATTCGCGGGTAAAAAGTTTATCTGAAGCTGGAATTCAGGTCGAAACCGAGACTACCAGCGACTGTTCGTTCTATTTGGAAGAGAAATCAATCACCCAAAATACGAATCAAACAAATAATAGGTTAGGCATTGCCTTTGCCTATTCACAACTAAAACCAAGGTACGAGGAAGCCACAAAATCGGCAATCGACAGACGAGTGTGTATTCCTACTCATACTAATTTCCCCGGAATCCAAAAATACGGGACCTTTATTGTCGCCGGCGATATTCCAACCAGCTGGGAAACTCTTAATAGTCAGGTTGGAGCAGGCGTTAACCTCTCACTTTCAGGGCAGCCATATTGGAGCTCAAACCTTGGTGGAAGTTCGGCAAAAGAAGAGTCAGACTTATCAACTTTCGATGAGTTAATGGTTCGCTGGTATCAATTTTCAGCATTTACACCAATCTTCAGATCGCCAAGACCCGACAGAGATATTCTGACTCTTAGCGCTGCAAGTCGCAACTACAAAGCAATTGAAAACGCGATCAAGCTAAGGTATCATCTCCTTCCATATATCTATACTACTGCTAGTAACACTGTATTCAACAATAAAACATTCATGCGTTCCTTGCTTTTCGATTATAGAAACGATGAAAAAGCTCACAGCATAGACCAGCAATATTTGTTTGGAATGTCGATAATGGTTTGCCCTGTTACAAAACCCGGAATCTCGCAATTGCCTGTTTATCTTCCAAAAGATAATAACTGGATTGATTTCTGGTCAGGAAAAACTTATACAGGCAATGCAACTATTCAGGCAAATGTTTCAATTGACAATATCCCTGTTTTTGTAAAAGCAGGTTCAATTATTCCGCTTGCAATAAACACCGGAAATAATGACACAGATAGCTTAGCTGCACCTCTTGAAATCAGGATTTATCCCGGTCAAGATTGCGAATTCACTCTATATGAAGATGCAAATGATGGACCAGGTTATTTGAATAAGCAATTTTCAAAAATCGACTTTATCTATTCCGAAAAAGATAAAACTTTGACTATTGGCAATTTAGAAGGATCTTATTTGGGTATGATCCCAAACCGAAAATTGCAAATAGCAGTTGTTTCTGAGACAAACGGAACTGGACTAAATCCATCGGGAACCACGCAAGAGGTTGACTACAAAGGGAAAAAAATAAAACTGAAGCTCAATTAACTACGCTGAAACTTCAACATCTATATTCAGTTGTTCTTTAACCTGAGTTGCAATCTTATTAAGGTCGTCGATACTAATTTTTTCCAACGAATTAGATGGAGTATCTCGTGCAATGGTGTAAATCATTACACGTTCGGGGTTTATCTGCCTTAACAGATCAATCCAGGCAGCAACTTCTGACACAGTTGTATTATCGAACTGTTTGCCGTCGACTGTTCCCCGAAGAAACATAGTCTGAATAATTAGTTTCCCATTAAACGAAGCGAGTTGTTTAACTACTTTATTCAAATCGAAATGCCCCACCGGAGCATCCATAAGTTGAATAGTTTCAGCAACCGCTGAGTCGAGTTTCAGGATGTTATCTTCTACCTTTTTCAAAGCCTCAACTACTTCGGGCTTAAACAACATTGTTGAATTTGAAAGAACAGCCACTCTTGCCGAAGGAGCATATAAATCTCTCAGCATCAACGTATCGGTAATTACTTCGGAAAACTTAGGATGTAGTGTTGGCTCACCATTGCCTGCAAAAGTAATTACATCGGGCAGTTCGTTCTGAGAGGCCATCTCTTTGAGTTTGATTTCCAATGCAAGCTTAA
>CAZRXT010000300.1:0-3416 GCA_964604035.1 uncultured Prolixibacteraceae bacterium
CAATTAGTTCCAGAAGTTTCTCCATTGTTTCGGTATCAATTTCTTCAATGAATTCGGTATTCCGTGTTTTCCAGTCGAAGCTTTTAATCTGGTCGGCAAGTATTGCACCTGAAGTTGAAGAAGCTGGTGGCAGAATAACCTCGAAAGGATACCCTTTTATTTTTGAAGTGATGGGGCAAAAAATTGCGAGTCCAACTACCTTGTTGTATCGGCTGTTCGAGATCACAACAGCAGGCCTTCGCCCTTTTTGTTCTTTGCCGGTTTGAGGTTCGAAATTAATCCAAACAATATCGCCCCGCTTTGGAATATAGTTTTCGGTAGTTACCATATTTCTTCTCCAACCGGGCCGTCGGTTTTTATCTCGTAATGCATATTCTCTTCCGAAACTTTCGAAAGAAGCTCGTCAAGTGTATACTCACTTTTGTTTAGTGGGACTATGGTTATTTTGTTGCCTTCAAGTTGAATGTCAACATTTGAGCCATCGACTATTCCGGTTTGTGCCGAAAACGATTTTGGGATTCGAAGCCCTAAGCTGTTTCCCCATTTTTTTACTTTTGCTTCCATTTTTGTATAAACATTGAGTATACAAAATTGATAATTTTTTATGAGATAAATGGGGGAGAACTCCTATTGAATCCAAAAATATCGGAACAGGTTTGTTTTCGGGTTTATCGCCCTGCAATATCTTTTACGGTTTGGCGCAATATTTTCACCTCAAGTTCGAGCTCCTTAATGCGCTCGTTGAGCTCGGCAATAATACCTGCTGACGATTCAATTTTGTTTGGCGCGGGCTCTTCGTATGGTAGTTGTTCGGCAATTTCGCGGAAGAAGTTGAACTTGCACATTTCCGAAAACTGCACCAGCCTGTCAACGTCCATGTTGGTGCGTTTCATCATCCCCGAAATGGTCGATGGGTTTAGTTGCAAACCCCTTGCAATATCGGCAGCGGTATAATGTCGGCGGTTTATTTCGCGGGTAACCATTCCGAAAACATCAATTTTTTCCATCAGTCGTAATTTTTTCAATAAAGATACTTTTTTTTGAATAAAAACCAGATGGTCGTGGTTGTATTTTTAAACATTACGATTGATAATGTCAATTAAATAGTTTATAATAACAACTAATTAGTTGTTAAAAGCATTTGACAAGTTTGTATAACAATTGGTTTGACCTATCCCAACATTGGGCAAGTTTGTCAGACAATCAGATTGACCTGTCCTAACATTGGGATAGTTTGTTTTGTAATCAGATTGATTGATCCCAACATTGGGCAAGTTTGTCCAACAATCGGTTTGATTGTTCCCAACATTGGGCAAGTTTATTTTTGAATAAAATTCAACTTTCCCAATGTTTTTTAGTTAGAAATAGAATAGAATTTGAACTTTCCCAATGGTTATAATATAACCTGTACACACGTTACATGCAACGTCTCTACATATAAAACGTGTTGATGAGTTTACGGGTTTTTTCATTTTCTTTGTATATCCAAAATTTGGCATCACAATGAAGGGAAACAATCCTACTCGCAACCGACCCGGGAAAAAAGATAAAGTCAACATTTTCATCCTGCTAAAACCATACAAATGGCTTGTGTTATTGCTTATTGTTTTTACACTTATAGGCAATAGTGCCAACCTCATAATACCAAAAATTATTTCGAAGGGAATCGACTCTTTTGCGGGTGGCAATTATGATAGCAATAAAATGATTGCCGAATTTTTGGCCGCCACTTTCGTAATTTTCCTCTTTTCGTACATGCAAACCGTTGTGCAAACCTACACCGCCGAAAGGGTTGCTTTCGACCTCAGGCGCAGGCTTTCCGATAAAATTTCGGGGCAAAATTTCTCTTTTATACTGAAGGCTAATCCGGCCAAACTGCTCACCAATATAACCTCCGACATGGATTCGGTGAAAATGTTTGTCTCTCAGGCCGTGTCAACAATTGTGTCGTCGGTATTTATAATTATTGGGACCTGCATACTGTTGCTGCTCATTAATTGGAGGCTTGCGTTGCCTGTAATTGCAATTATCCCGGTCATTGCTTTTGCTTTTTCGTATATTTTCAGAAAGGTAAGGGTGCTTTTCACCCGTTCGCGCGAGGTAATCGACTGGCTTAACAAAGTAATCAACGAAAGTATTTTGGGGTCGGCCATTATTCGGGTCATCAACTCGCAACAAACCGAATACGGAAAATTCATTGCTGCCAGTAAGGAAGCCCGTAGCATTGGCATTTCAATATTAACACTGTTTTCGACATTGATGCCTTTAATCACATTTGTTGGAAACCTTGCCACACTTGTCATACTTGCGCTTGGTGGTCACTTAGTTATTACCGATCGGTTGTCGTTGGGCAATTTTGCAGCATTCAACAGTTACGTTGCCCTGCTAATATTTCCAATAATGATCATCGGTTTCATGAGCAACCTCATTGCACAATCAACCGCATCGTACGAGCGTATCGACAATGTGTTGAAAGCCCCCGATCAGGTCGAATTGGGCACTACCGACCAGCCTTTGACTGGCAAAATCGAATTGAAAAACATAACAGTAACCTATAACGGCAAGCGGGTGCTGAAAGATCTTTCGGTAAACATTTCGCCGGGAAGCCAAACGGCCATTATTGGGCCAACCGCAGCTGGTAAAAGCCAACTGTTGTACCTGATGGCCGGGCTCATTAAACCCACCATTGGCGAAGTGATGTTCGATGGCGTTAAACTCGAAAACTATCAGCGCGAGTCGTTCTATAAGCAAATTGGCTTTGTGTTTCAAGACAGCGTCCTTTTCAATATGAGCTTGCGCGAAAATATTGCGTTTAGCGATAGTGTTACCGACCAGTCGCTCGAGAAAGCCATTGAAACTGCCGGGCTCATGGAGTTTGTAAACACACTTCCACAAGGCCTCGATACAATTGTTTCGGAACGTGGTACCAGTCTCTCGGGCGGCCAAAAACAGCGCATTATGCTGGCACGTGCTTTGGCCCTTAACCCACGCATCCTTCTTCTCGACGACTTTACTGCCCGGGTTGACCGCCAAACCGAGCAGAAAATATTGAAGAATGTTAGGAACAACTATCCCGGGTTAACGCTTATTTCGGTAACACAAAAAATTGCCCCGGTGAAGAACTTTGAACAAGTTGTTCTGCTGATGGAAGGTGAAGTAATCGCGACTGGAAAACACACCGACCTAAAGGAGTCGTGCCCCGAATACGTACAGATTTATAACTCGCAGAAAAGCACAAGCCATTATGAGACCGACGTGTGAGTTTTCATATTTTTGAAATGTAATATTTTGCACATCGAAGTCAACTATTGAAGATTAAAGAGTATGGATAAAGGTGAAATCCTCATATACCAAAGCCCCGATGGGAACATTAAAGTTGATGTCCGTTTTGATGACGAAACGGTTTGGCTTAGCCA
>CAZRXT010000301.1:0-1143 GCA_964604035.1 uncultured Prolixibacteraceae bacterium
GGGATATAGGCAACATGTGCTTTTCCAAAAAATGGGAGCATGTGGTGCTCGCACATCGAAAAGAGTTCAATGTCTTTCACAACAACCATCTGGCGGTAGTCTTCTTTGAACATGGCCGACTTTAAAATATCTTCGGGGTTCATTTCGTATCCCTGCAATAAAAATTGCATTGCTTTTGCAACACGCTGAGGTGTCTTCTCAAGTCCTTCGCGGGTAGGATCTTCGCCAACTAATTCGAGTATTTCTTTATAATGATCGGCTAACCGATTGGTTGTTTCAGTGTTGTACTGTTCAATTTTCGAGTAGTTGCCCTCTTTGTTGTTGAGTGTGAATTCCATCTTCTTACTATTTTGTGCAAAATAAGGACTTTTATTCTGGAGTTAAAATTAAATTCCCTCGTTTTTTAGAACGTTAGTCGCGATACGTTTGTTTATATAGTAGAAATATCAAATTGAAATTTCCTGAGGCCATTTAGTTTCTATTTATTATTAACTGTAATAATTTTGTACTTTTAACTTACAAATTCACAATAAATATTTTTTCAATTATGAACGAAGAAGCACTATTTCCGCAGAAAAATATAGATGAGCTTGATCAGAAAATATTGAAGCTTATTACAAAAAATGCCCGTATACCTTTCCTCGAAGTGGCAAGGGAATGTGGTGTTTCGGGCGCAGCTATCCATCAGCGGGTTCAGCGTTTAATGAATATTGGCGTAATTTCGGGTTCCGAATTTAAGGTCTGCCCCGAAAAGTTGGGTTACAACACTTGTGCATTTATGGGGGTTTATCTCGAAAAGGCAAGTTGTCATAAAGAGGTGGTGAAGCAGTTGCTTGCCATTCCCGAAATTATCGAATGCCATTATACTACCGGCTCGTATGCCATTTTTCTGAAAATACAGACCAAAACCAACAAACATCTTAAACAACTTATCGACGATCATTTTCAACAGATAGAAGGGATTGCGCGTACCGAAACGTTCATGTCGCTTGAGGTCGAATTTGAGCGTCAGGTTCCCATAAAATAGTGGTTTGCCCAATTTCTGTTGCCGAAAATTTAACCCGCAGGTTGCAGGGAAGCATTTCCAGATTGGAAAACGCACCCTGCAGGCTGTGGGTTAACTTTTTAGATTCGGAAACTGCC
>CAZRXT010000301.1:1243-3394 GCA_964604035.1 uncultured Prolixibacteraceae bacterium
TTGTTTTACTTGCCTATGCACTTGCTACTTTGGCCTAAAATCGAAGCTTGAAAATTGAAATTTCTTCGGCATTCTCTTTTTTTCGATAAAAAAAAATTACGTGAAATACTCAATTTTTATAAAGTTGATTAAAAAGTTGTTTTTTGCTATCGAAAAAGTAATATTTTTGGGTGATTTTTTTCAATAATGAATGAAAATAGTTAGAAATGGTGACATTTTTTTTATTTACAACTCAACTAACAAAATTTAGCAAAGCTAGAATATGAAATTACAAATTCCAGCAGGATATAAGCCTGTTTTAGATCCGGTCCAGACCGAAAAAGCCATCAAGTTGGTGAAAGATTATTTTCAAACTAATCTTTCTTCCGAATTAAAACTCCGACGAGTTACTGCACCTCTTTTTGTGCTCAGGGGAACTGGAATAAATGACGACTTAAATGGTACAGAAAGAGCTGTAAGCTTTCCTATAAAAGATCTTAACGGACAAGTTGCCGAAGTGGTTCATTCGCTTGCAAAGTGGAAGAGGATGAATCTTGGTAAGTTAGGAATCCCTTCTGGATATGGAATTTATACTGATATGAATGCAATTCGTGCCGACGAAGAGCTCGATAATATCCATTCGCTATATGTCGATCAATGGGATTGGGAAGTTACAGTTTCGAAAGAGCAACGCAATCTTGATTTCCTTAAAGATCTTGTTAAAAGATTGTTTTTGGTATTAAAGCGCACCGAATTTCAAGTTTGCGAAGAGTTTGTTGATATTCATCCGATACTGCCCAGCGAAATCACTTTCTTCCATACCGAAGAGTTGTTGGAAATGTACCCCGACAAAACTCCGTTTGAACGCGAAACCGAAGTGGCAAAAAAATATGGTGCTGTGTTCGTAATTGGAATTGGCGGCGTTTTGGCTAATGGCGAGAAACACGACGGTCGTGCTCCTGATTACGACGATTGGACAACCGAAACTGTTAATGGTTTCAAAGGTTTAAATGGCGATATTATTATTTGGAATCCAATTCTTGAACGTGCCTTCGAAATTTCTTCAATGGGTATCCGTGTCGATAAGAAGGCATTGAACGAACAGTTGAAAATTGCTGGTGCCGAAGATCGCAAGAACTTACAGTTCCATAAAATGTTGTTGAACGACGAAATTCCACTTTCTGTAGGCGGTGGCATTGGACAATCGAGAATTTGTATGTATTTCTTGCAAAAAGCCCACATTGGCGAGGTTCAATCGTCTATTTGGCCCGAAGAAATGATTAACGAATGTCAGAAGAACAGTATTTTCTTAATGTAGTTAATGATAAAAATATAGAAAAAAGGCCGTTTGTTGAACGGTCTTTTTTTGTGCATAATCCGAAGTTATTCCCTTTCAATCAATTTTATAGTCCAGTTTATTTGCATGTAATTTATTTCCTGATTCAAAGAAATATATGAATATTGAAAAAAATGTTAAGGCCATTAATCGGTTGTTTGAAAAGATTGGCATATCAGATACTAAGTTTTTAGCCCATGCCGGCATAAAATGTCCATCAGGATGTGGAGAGTGTTGTTTGGGAAAGAACATTGCTGCCAGTCCGTTAGAGTTTCTTCCATATTCTTATCATCTTTTTTTGGAAGGTACCCTTGAAGAAAAGTATTGGGCAATGAAAGATAATCAGCCAACGTATTGCGTGTTGTTGAGTTACAATGAAGAGACAAAATTTGGGTATTGCAGCGAATACGAACGCCGAGGTGTCATTTGCCGGCTCTTTGGCAATGCCGCAATGGTTGGCAAAGATGGAGAAAAGAAGTTCAGTGGTTGTAAACTATTGAAATCGCAAATCGAAGATGAAGTGAAATTCAACACTTCTGTTCAGAAATATGCACCGGTATACTCCAATTTTTACATGCAGCTCGAATCTATCGATCTGGAATATGGTTCTCTTTTGCTCCCAATAAATGAAGCAATTATGAAGTCGATGGAAATTGTTTTTTACAACACTCGCAACGAGGAATAACCGATTGCCTGTTTTTTTCGGATTGAAATGTGCCGTTATAGCTCAATTTTAAATCGAATTATTTATATTTGCAGCCGCTAAACGAAAAGTTTATGCTGGTCCAGTAGCTCAATTGGATAGAGCAACAGCCTTCTAAGCTGTAGGTTATGGG
>CAZRXT010000302.1:0-3393 GCA_964604035.1 uncultured Prolixibacteraceae bacterium
GCAAAATATAAATTTTTGACCACTTTACTTTGCATGGTATTCAAATCGACACTCTGCAAACTTACCCCACCACAGGTAACAAACTCCTCTTTGAAAGTCGACTTGCCTTCGACCCGATAAACATCGTTTGTTAACAAGTCGATCAATTTATTCAGCCCTTTCTGCCCTAGTTCATTCCACTTTTTAGTTGGCGGCAAGTTGGTTTTTTCGAGCAAGAAAGACCATAAACGTTCGGGGAGCGCAAAAGGCCGAAAGTTGGCCAACTGTTTTTGTCCATTTTCACGGACTATTTCATTCAGTTTCCGCATAACTTCTTCATTGTTTGGTTCATTAACCCAATTTACCTGAATAGTAAAGTTGTAATTGGCTTGGTTCAAAACACGTGCTCCAAACGACGACAATTTTAAGATTGCCGGACCGCTCATGCCCCAATGCGTAACAAGCAAAGGCCCTTGTGCTTTTATTTTTGTTGCCTGGATATTTACCAGCGCATTTTCAATTACAATGCCCATTAGTTGTGTAACACTTTCGTTGGGCATGTTGAACGAAAAGAGCGATGGAACAGGTTCTTCTATTTGATGGTGCAACGTTTCGAGCCAATAGAGCCCGCTTCTTTTGGGCGAACCGCCAGTGGCAACAATTACCTTATCGAATGTTTCGGAAGGGGCATCTTCGTGTAAAAAGCCGATTTCCAAGTTGTCTTCTTTGGAAATGATTGATTTAATGCCGCGCCCGGTTTCAATTGTAATGCCAAGCCTACGAGCCTCGCGAAGGAAACAATCGATAATTGTTTGCGAATTTTGCGACACGGGAAAAACACAACCATCGTCTTGAACAACCAACTTTACACCGCGCGATTCGAACCATTGCATTGCATGGTTGGTGCTAAAAACCGAAAAGAGTTTTTTCATGCTCTTGCCGCCACGCGGATAAGCTTCGCAAAGTTTTGGAATCGAGGTGCAACCATTTGTGACATTGCAACGGCCGCCACCCGAGACTTTTACTTTAGATAGCAACTTTGGCGATTTCTCAAAAATAATGACGCTTGCACCGGGGTAATTTTCTTTTGCCGCAATGGCTGCAAAAAAGCCCGCAGCACCACCTCCTATTATTGCTATCCGCATTGTGAAATATCTTGTAAATGGAAGGTTAACATTGAATTAAGCTAAACATCGGCCTCGGTGTTGGGGCGATATTTCAACTTTAACCCATTTAAAAAGTTACGCATTATTTGATCTTTGCAAAGTTGGTACTGACTTTGAGAAGGGTTGCGGAAAAACGCGCTCAACTCGGACTTGCTAATACGGAAATTAGCCAGCACAAGTATTTCAATCATCTCTTCGTCTTTCAGGTTTAAGGCGATCTTTAACTTGCGCAGAACAATATTGTTGTTCAGTTTCTTTTCGGCAACAGGTTGCTCGCCCTCCTTTTTTCCGCGCTTTTCGTTGATAAAACCATTGAGGAAAGAGGCCAGCGGTTGGTCGTAAATGCTTTTAAAATCGGGGTCGTCTTCTCTTTTAAGCCACTCGCAAACCTGAGTTCGTGTTACCTCCATTCCGCCCGAGCGAAAAAGTTTCATCATATCGCTATCGCCATAATTAAAGGTGAATCTGAGGCTACGGAGTATGTCGTTGTTATCCATAAAATCGGCATATAAATTAGGGCTGAAAATTACAATAAAATTCATTCCCTGCGATTTTAAACCTCGCGAGGTTTTGAAATACGAAAAACCTCGCAACATAAATCACAACAATTGAGCGTGTAGTAATTGTTTACAGTTAACGACCACATCAATCATTACCAGATATTTTTTACTTTTATGGCTTAGTGAAAATCGATCAAAAAAAACTTTTACGATGAAGAAGTTTAACCTTTGGGAATCTTTTATCCTTATTCTTTCAATTTATGTGCTTGTAGAATTGGGATATGAGGTAATTTATCCTCTTTCGGACCAAACAGCTACAGTTATCAATACAATTGATTTTTTCATTTGTATGATATTCATGGGCGATTTCTTCTATTTCTTTAATAAATCGAAAGACAAAAAAACCTATTTCAAGAAATATTGGATCGACCTTGTTGCTTCTATACCTTTTATGACTTTTTTGAGGTTTTTCAGGGTGGCGAGGGTTATTCGTTTAGTTCGCTTATTGCGTGGCATAAAGGCAATAATCCCTTTGGTGCGAAAGCTTGGCACCAGCAAAACTCAGAACATCTTAATTGCATATATTTCAATTACAATTCTTGTTATGCTCTATTGTTCACTGGCTTTCTTTTCTTTTGAAAAAGGGTTGAATGCCAACGTGAATGAATTTTTCGACGCATTTTGGTGGGCATTTATTACGGTTACGACCATCGGTTACGGCGACATTTACCCGGTTACTACCGAGGGGCGCATTATTGGGATGGTACTTTCGTTGCTGGGTGTTGGACTGTTTTCGGTTATTACAGCTGAATTGGCAAATAAATTTAGAGAACTTTCTCAAAATAAGGAGGTATCAAGGCATAACGACAGTAAGTATGATGAAGAAAATGAGTAATTTATTCGCACATAAAATTGCACGCTATGCAAGCAAATGAAAAGTATATAGTTCGCAACATGACCCTCGACGAGGTTGAAAATGTTGCTGTTGAATGGGCTGCCACCGAAGGTTGGAACCCCGGCCTTAACGATGCCCGCATATTTTATAATGCCGACCCGAATGGTTTCTTTGTTGGGCTTCTCAACAATGTTCCGATAGCCTGTGTGTCGGCTGTTGCTTATAATGCCGAATTTGGCTTTATGGGTTTTTATGTGGTGAAGCCCGGATATAGGAGAGAGGGCTATTCGCTTAAGCTATATCGCACAGCTTTGCGTCATCTTTCCACTCAGAATATTGGGCTCGATGGCGTTGTTGAGCAGCAGGAAAATTATCGGAAAATTGGTTATAAAATGGCTTACAACAATATTCGTTACGAAGGGATAACCTCTCCGTGCACTGCTCATTTCTCGAATATTCAGCGCATTTCAGATGTTCCTCTCGACTCGCTAACCACATACGACTCAAAACTTTTCCCGGCACCCCGTGCCAAATTTGTCGAAGAGTGGATAAACCAACCCGATGGGGCTGCTTTTGCGGCAGTAAGTAATGAAGCAATTTCGGGATATGGCGTAATTCGGAAATGCCGGAAAGGTTACAAAATTGGACCTCTTTTTGCCGATTCGAAAGAGATAGCCGACCAACTTTTGCGTTCGTTGGCAGGCTCTGTTCTTCCCAACGAAGCTTTTTACCTCGACATACCCGACGTGAATGCCCAGGCCGTTGAACTGGTCGACGATTTTTCTATGCGCAAAGTATTCGAGACTGCCCGTATGTATTCAAAATCATCGCCCAATATCGATCTGAAAAAAAT
>CAZRXT010000303.1:0-3389 GCA_964604035.1 uncultured Prolixibacteraceae bacterium
TCTTTTGTGCAGATTGTCCATGCAATTTGAAGAATGTAGGGCCACTTTTCCACCTCTTTTGTTGACACTCCCCATTGCCTTGGAATATCGGAGGTTTCGGTGTCGATAAAAAGGATGTACTCATTCATAAAATTTCCCGATAAAACAAAGTCGCACAGAAGAATAGAAGTTTAATTAAGAGAGCATTGCTGTTGTTTTCTTTACAGCAGCAACAAATAGGTCGACCTCTTCTTTTGTGTTGTAGAATGCGAACGAAACCCGAACTGTTCCCGGAATGTTGAAATGCTGCATAATTGGCTCGGCACAATGATGACCGGTGCGAACAGCAAACCCCATTTTGTCGAGGAACATGCCCATATCGTAAGGGTGAATGCTTCCTACAAGGAAAGAAATTACGCTCGATTTGTTGTCGGTTTCACCAACTATGCGGAGCCCGTTTATAGCTTTAAGCTCAGACGTAGCATACTCATATATTTCGTGTTCGTATTTTACAATTTCCTCAAATCCAATACTATTGATATAGTCGATGGCTGCACCCATTCCAATTACTTCGGTGAAATTTGGTGTTCCGGCTTCAAATTTATATGGAATTACGTTGAATGTTGTTTTTTCGAATGTTACATGTTCAATCATTTCGCCGCCGCCAAGGAACGGAGGCATCGCATCGAGCCATTTTCGTTTTCCGTAAAGGCATCCAACGCCTGTTGGCCCGTAAAGTTTATGTCCCGAGAATGCAAGAAAATCGCAATCCATTTTTTGAACGTCAATTTTGATGTGCTGAACGGCTTGAGCTCCGTCAACCAAGACGGGAACATTTTTCGAATGGGCAATTCTGATTACTTCTTCAACCGGATTAACCGTTCCCAATACGTTAGATACCATGGTTACGGCAACCAGTCTGGTTTTTGGTGTAATCATGTCCGACAATTTTTCAATCATCAAACGGCCCGAATCATCAAATGGTAATACCTTGACTGACGCTTTCTTTCGGTTGCAAACAATTTGCCAGGGCACAATATTCGCGTGATGTTCCATCTCCGAAACAATCACCTCGTCGCCTTCGTGAATAAATTCTTCGCCAAAAGAGTAGGCCACAAGGTTGATGCTTTCGGTAGCACCTTTGGTAAAAATTACCTCTTCGCGCTGTTCTGCATTGATAAAATCTTTCACCTTATCGCGTACGGCTTCAAACTTCACAGTGGTCTGATTACTCATGTAATGTGCGCCACGGTGAGGATTCCCATTGTATTGAGTGTAAACTTCTTCAACAGCTTTTAGAACCTGTAGCGGTTTGTAAGAGGTTGCGGCATTATCAAGATAGATATATCTTTTGCCATAAACTTCTTTTTCAAGTATTGGAAAATCTTTCCTTATCTTTTCTATGTCGAGATCCATAATGAAATTTGTATTGAATTAAGGCCGTTGTTTTGCTGGTTTAAAGCAGAAACTAATGGCTGCAACCAAGTGAGCAGTGTTGGCAAGGACCTAATTCGCCTCTTAACCGTTTGTTTACTAGCTCTTCAATTCTTTCTTGCAAGGCTTCTGAGCCAATTTTGGAAAGCACTTCATTTGCAAATGCCGACATGATCATTAGGCGTGCTTCGCGCTCACCAATTCCACGTGCACGTAGGTAGAAAAGTGCATCTTCATCAATCCTGCCAATTGTAGCTCCATGACTGCACTTCACATCGTCGGCATCAATAATGAGTTGTGGTTTCGTGTACATTTCGGCATCTTCGGTCAAAAGAACATTGTTGTTCCGTTGAAAAGCTTCCGTTTTTTGAGCGTCGCGCAAAACATGTATCTTCCCTGAAAACACACCGCTTGCTTTTCCGTCGAGAATATTTTTATAAAGTTGATTGCTTGAACAATGTGGCACTGCATGGTCAATAGCCGTAAAGTTGTCGACATGCTGGGTTTCGTCGGCAACAGTCAACCCGTTGATGCTGGCTTGCGCATGCTCGCCTTCGAATTTCACCTTCAGATTGTTGCGCACAATTCCACCGTTCAGTGTAATTGAATTGGTGTTGAGCTGTGATTGCCGTTGTAGTGTTACAAACATGTGCGTGTTGTTTACCGCACCGTTGTGCTGATTTTGAATGGACGAGAACGAAAAACGTGCATCGTCACCTACAATGCATTCACTCAGATTGTTGATAATGTAGTAGTTGTGGTTGAGTGTGTGGTCGCAAAACACAATTTTTGCTTCGCTATTCTTACCCATCACAAAAAGATTCCGTTGAACAGCAAATGTGTTTTCCTGAGCATTCAGGATATTTATGATTTGTATCGGCTTTTCAATCACAACATTATCGGGAACATAGAAAAATAGTCCGTCTTTTGCCAATAGCGTGTTGAGGTTTGCCATCGGATCGTCTGATTCTCCGGCTTGTTTGTTGTAGAATTTTTCGACCAGTTCGGGTTGTTCGTTGGCAATATGCTGAAGACTACCACATATAACACCTTGGGGTAAATGGGTTGCCATTCGGTTTTGATTGTAATACCAACCGTTGATCAATAAAATTATATGCGAATTCAGTTGAGGAACATCGCACTTGAACATTTCGTGTAGGTTCACTTCCTGCGAAACATACGTTGGAACTACCGAGTAGTCTTTCTGAAAAGCAGGGCGGAGGTCGGTATATTTGTAATCTTCGTTTCTTTTAGAAGGAATCCCTTTCTCTTTGAATTTTTCGAGTGCGGTTTTCCTTGCATCGTTCATAAACGAAGCGCAACCTTCTTCATAAACCGATTGATTCTGAGTGAAAAGATCAACAAGCTCTTCTGTTGCAGTATAGTTTGCTATTTCTGCCATAGTTATTCTCCCAGTTCTTTTTTGATCCAGTCGTAACCTTTTTCTTCGAGCTCGTATGCAAGTTCTTTTCCTGCCGATTTTACAATCCTACCGTTGTAAAGAACATGTACGAAATCGGGTACAATATAGTCGAGAAGTCGTTGGTAGTGAGTTACTACTATGGTTGCATTTTCTGTTGATTTCAAAATATTTACACCGTTGGCAACAATCCTGAGGGCATCAATGTCGAGGCCTGAGTCGGTTTCATCAAGAATTGAAAGCTTTGGTTCGAGCATGGCCATCTGGAAAATCTCGTTCCTCTTTTTCTCTCCACCCGAAAATCCTTCGTTTACTGAACGATTGGTGAGTTTTGAGCTGATTTCTACCACTTTCTTCTTCTCTTCCAATAATTTTAGGAATTGAGAAGCGGTTAGCGGATCTTTCCCGTTGTGCTTGCGATGTTCATTCACCGCGGTTTTCAGGAAGTTAACCATGCTAACGCCTGGAATTTCAATTGGATACTGAAAGCTTAGAAAGAGTCCATTGCGCGAACGTTCTTCGGCAAGCTGCGACAATAAATTCTGCCCCATGAAAG